>JACRMD010000259.1 GCA_016215085.1 Solirubrobacterales bacterium
ACGAGCGCGCGGCGGCTGCCGCCGGCGCCGGACCCGCTCGTGCGCCGCGCGGTGCTGGGCGTGGCGGGCGGCGTGGAGGAGCTCGCGCGCGACGCCGCGCTGAGCGAGCGCCAGCTGCGCCGCCGCTTCGACGACGCGGTCGGCTTCGGGCCGCGGACGCTGCGCCGCGTCCTGCGCCTGCAGCACTTCCTCCGGCTCGCGGAGCGCGCGCCCGGGGCGACGCTGGCCCGCCTGGCCGCGGACGCCGGGTTCGCCGACCAGGCGCACCTCGCCCGCGACTGCCGCGACCTGGCGGGTGCGCCGCCGAGCGTCCTGCTCGGCCGCGGGGCGCGGGCGGCCGGCGAGCCGCAGACGTCCGGAACGTCCAAGGCGCCGCTCGCCGCGCCCGCGATCCTGGGCGCATGAGCACCGAGACGAGCCGCACCGCCCCGGACGTCGCCGCCGCCGAGACCTTCGTCGCCGCGACCGGCCGCGTCCTGGACCGCCACCGCTTCGCCTTCCACCTCCGCGGCGCGACGGCCGGCCCGGTCCTCCGCGCGCTGGAGGCCTACCGCACCGACGACGGCGGCTACGGCCACGGCCTGGAGTCCGACCTGCGCACGCCCCTGGCCCAGCCCGGGCACGTCCTCACCGCGATCGAGCACCTCGACGAGGTCGGCGCGCGGCCCGACGAGGACGTCCTGGACTGGCTCGACCGCGCGGTCGCGCCCGACGGATCGATCCCGTTCGTCTACAACTCGGCCTTCGACGCGCCGCACGCGCCGTGGTGGTCGCCGCAGCCCGACCCGCCGCCGTCGCTGCACATGGCGGCCGCGCTCGCCGCCCCGCTCCTGCGCATGCGCGTCGAGCACCCGGTGGCCGACCGGCTCAGCGCGTACTGCTGGGACCGCCTGGCGCACCTCGACCTCGGCGCCGGCTACGAGGTCCGCTTCGTCGTCGGCTTCCTCGACGCCGCGCCCGACCGTGCGCGCGCCGACGCCGCGCTGCGCGAGATCGGCGAGCACGTCGGCCCCGAGGGCCTGCGCGTCCGCGGCGGCACCGAGGGCGAGGCACAGCGCCCGCTGGACCTCGCGCCGTGGCCCCGCCGGCCGGCCCGCCTGCTCTTCGACCAGGCGACGATCGACGCCGAGCTCGGCGCGCTCGCCGGCCGCCAGCACGACGACGGCGGCTGGGACTTCGACTGGCTGCGCTGGAACGAGGCGGTCTCGTGCGAGTGGCGCGGCCGCGTGACCGTCGACGCCCTGCGGATCCTGCAGGCCAACGACCGCCTCGGGTAGCGGCGACCCGCGCGCGCTACCCGCCGCCCAGCGCGCGGCGCAACGCCGCGAACGCGTCCTCGCCCGGCCGCTGCTCGACCAGGCGTCGCGTGATCCGGCCGGTGAACGCCTCGGTCGAGCCGTCGCCGCGCACGTCGATCCCGGCCCGCATCCCGCGCGGCCCGGCGAGCTCGCCGCGGACCGCGACCTGCTGCACCGGTTCGAGCTCGCGCAGGAGCGCCCGCTCGGTCGTCCGGTTCGTGCCCGTCGCGGCGGCGCGCAGCTCGGTCTCGAGCGCGTCCAGCGCCGCCGCGAGGTCGTCGAACGCGTGCTTCTCGGTGCGGCCGCGGTGGCGGATGGCGAGGCGGTAGGGCGTGCCCACGGGCGGCGAGCCTACGCGAGTGTCGACTTGATGCCCGCTGAGGGCATCAAGTCGACACTCGGCGCCGTGGGGGTCAGGCGGCGAGAGTCGCGGTCGCGCCGGCGGCGAGCTGGTCCGAGATCCGCGCGAACAGGCGGTGCGCGGCGGTGTTGGTCGGCAGCATCAGCGCCGTGAAGCGGTCGACGCCGCGCTCGCGCGCCGCGGCGGCCAGCGCGCCGCCCAGCGACGTACCGACGCCGCGGCCCTGGAGGTCGTCGGCGACCACGATCGCCACCTCGGCCGCCGACGGGTCCTCGGCGTCGCGGACCCAGCGGCCCACCGCCACGAGCACCTCGGGGTGCTTGGCCAGCACGGCGACCAGCGCGTAGTGGTTGGTGAAGTCGACCTCGGTGAGGTAGCGCAGCTCCGACGCGGTCAGCCGCGGCTTGGGGGAGAGGAAGCGCTGGTAGACCGAACGCTCCGACAGCCGGCCCAGGCCCGCGACCAGGCACTCCTTGTCGTCGGGCCGGATCGGCCGGACGAGGAGCTCCGGGAAGCCGTCCGAAGGGCGTAGCGTCATGCAACCGAGACTACGCCCCGCTTCCCGGAGCCTCTGTGCACGGCGTCACCGAGTGACGCCGGCGTCAGCTTCAGCCGCGCTGGTCCAGCGGCACGTAGTCGCGCGTGCGGTCGCCCGTGTAGATCTGGCGCGGCCGCGCGATCTTCTGCTCCTTGTCCTCGACCATCTCGAGCCACTGGGCGATCCAGCCGCTGGTCCGCGGGATGGCGAACATCACCGGGAACATCGAGACCGGCAGCCCCAGCGCCTCGTAGATGAGGCCCGAGTAGAAGTCGACGTTGGGGTACAGCTTGCGCGAGACGAAGTAGTCGTCCTCCAGCGCGATCTTCTCGAGCTCGAGCGCGATCTCCAGCAGCGGGTTGACGCCGGTGACCTCGAAGACGTCGTCGGTCGCCTTCTTGATGATCTTGGCTCGCGGGTCGTAGTTCTTGTAGACGCGGTGGCCGAAGCCCATCAGGCGCTCGTTGCCGTCCTTCACGCCCTGCATGAAGTCGCGGATGTTCTCCTTCTTCTCGATGCGCTTGAGCATCCGCAGCACCGCCTCGTTGGCGCCGCCGTGCAGCGGGCCGTAGAGGGCGGCGACGCCGGCGGCGGTGGCCGAGTACGGGTCGACCTGCGAGGAGCCCACCGCGCGCACGGCGTTGGTGGAGCAGTTCTGCTCGTGGTCGGCGTGCAGGATGAACAGGATGTCGAGCGCCCGCTCGAGCCGGGGGTCCGGCTCGTACTTCAGCTCGGTCATCTTGTACATCATGTTGAGGAAGTTCCCCGGGTACTTCAGGTCGTTGTCCGGGTAGACGTACGGCTGCCCCTGCGTGTGCCGGTAGGCGAACGCGGCCAGCGTCGGCATCTTCGCGATGAGCCGGATGGTCTGGATCATCCGATTGTCGGGGTCCTTGATCTCGTTCGCGTCCGGGTAGAACGTCGACAGCGCGCCGACGGACCCCAGCAGCATCCCCATCGGGTGCGCGTCGTGGCGGAAGCCGCCGACGAACTCCTTGACGTTCTCGTGGACGAACGTGTGGATGGTGATGTCGTGCGTCCACTGGTCGAGCTGCTCGCTCGTCGGGAGCTCGCCGTGGATCAGGAGGTACGCGACCTCGAGGTAGGTGGACTGCTCGGCGAGCTGCTCGATCGGGTACCCGCGGTACTCGAGGATGCCCTTGTCGCCGTCGATGTAGGTGATGGCCGAGCGGCACGACGCGGTGTTCGTGAACGCCGGGTCGTAGGTCATCAACCCGAAGTCGTCCTCGGAGACCTTGATCTGGCGGAAGTCCATCGCCCGGACGGTGCCGTCCGTGATCTCGATCTCGTAGGTCTGGCCCGTCCGGTTGTCGGTGACGGTCAGCGTGTCGTTGCCGCTCTCGGCTACGCCGGCGCCGTCCGTCGTCTCGGTCTGCTGGCTCACGATCTGGGCCTATCTCCTCAGGGGTGGGGGGATCGTCTGCGCATGCTAGTACCCAGTTCGTGCTTCCCCGAGGATCGTGGACCGTGCGCGCCCTGGCAGGGGCGATCGACCGCGCGCGGGGCCGCCCGCGGCACCGGACGGTGGACGTGCCCGAGCGCGTCCACCTGGGGCGCGACGTCCACCTCGGCGACCACGCGTGGCTGGCGCTCGTCGTGCGTCGCGAGGTGCAGGTGACCCAGGGCGGCGCGCTGGCGCCCGAGGAGCACGACCCGCACCTGACCATCGGCGACCGCACGCGGTTCGGCCGCGACCTCACGGTCGCCTGCCTGGGCGACGTGACGATCGGCGCCGACGTCGTGGGCGGCGACCGGATCCTGCTCGGCGACACCTACCACGGCTACCGCGACCCGGACATGCCGATCTCGCGCCAGCCGATGGAGCCGGCGCGGCCGCTGGAGATCGGCGACGGCGCGTGGCTGGGCAACGACGTGGTGGTCAACCCGGGCGTGCGGATCGGCGCCGGCGCCGTGGTCGAGCACCGCGCCGTGGTGACGCGCGACGTGCCGCCGCGCGCGTTCGTCGCCGGGAACCCGGCCCGCGTCGTGCGGCGCTGGGGGCCGCCGACGACCCTGCGCCGGCCGGGCGCCTAGCTAGCGCCGGTCCCAGCGCTCGCGCAGGCTGTCGCCCAGCCGCTTGGCGCGCCGCACGGTCTTGCCCTGCTTCATCCGCCGCGCGAGCGCGGACTCGCGCGTCTGCAGGTGCTGTCCGGCCTCGGACGCGGGGAACGTCGTCGTCACCGCCCGCTCGGCGATCCGCGCCACCTCGGGCGCGTCGACGAAGCGCAGGCCGTCGGGCGTGTCGACGTCGATGCCGTCGAAGAGGTGCTCGCGCGTGATCTCGTGGACGCGGCGCACCGTGCCGAGCTGCACGCCGTCGGCGCTGCGCACCGGGGTGCCCCGGCGGAGCACCTTGTAGGAGATGGCGTGGCCGTCGTCCTCGCTCACGCCGCGCCGGTCAGCCGGTGATGACCGCCGCGGCCATGGCGCCGACGACGAGCAGCGCGGTCAGCCCCATCACGCCGCGCGCCTGCCCGTCGGTGGACGGGAAGTCGGCCTTCGTGAGGCCCACGGCCGCGAGCAGGACCGCGAACACGGCCAGGCCGCCGCCCAGCACGTAGAACAGCGTCTTGTCGGGCTCGGACTCCTCGGCGGTCTCGGCCGCCAGCACCAGCAGCGCGTGCAGCATGCGCGCGAGCCTACCCGACGCCGCCGTCGCCGGCGGACGTCCGTGCGGGGCCGCCTTCGTAGCGGGACTCGGTCGCCTCGACCTGGCCGTGGTAGTGGCTTCCGAGCTCCGGGTGGCCGTAGGGCCGCTCGGCCGGCCGGTCGAGCGTCATCAGGCTCAGCTGGGCGATCGGCAGCCCCGGCCGCAGCACGATCGGGACGCTGTTGAAGTTCGTGATCTCCAGCGTCAGCGTGCCCTTGAACCCGGGGTCCACGAAGCCCGCGGTGGCGTGGACGATGAGGCCGAGCCGCCCCAGCGAGCTCTTCCCCTCGATGCGGGCGACGACGTCGTCGGGCAGCTCCACCAGCTCCTCGGTGCGCCCGAGCACGAACTCGCCCGGGTGGATGACGAACACGTCGTCGCCGCCGATCTCGACGTGCTCGGTCAGCCCGGTCGGCGGGTCGGCGAGGTCGATGACCTGGATGCGGTGGTTGTGGAAGACGCGGAAGGACGGCCCGAGCTTCAGGTCCACGCTCGCCGGCTGGACCATCTCGGGGTCCCACGGCTCGATGCGGATGTGGCCCTCCTCGACGAGGCGGCGGATCGTGCCGTCGGACAGGACGGAGGCCGGCTGCATGGCCGCATCCTCGCAACTGCGCGCGACGGGGGTCGGCTACGCGCTCTCGTGCTCGCGCGGTGGCCCGCTCGTGCGCACGCGCGGAGGCGCGACGGGTGGGGTGTCGCCGTGCGGGCCGCGGCGCCGCGGCAGGCGCGGGCGCGGGGGCACCTTGGTGCCGCCGTCGCCGCCCTGGCCGTCGTCCTCGGCCGGGTCGTCGACCTCGTGGATCGCCCACCAGACGATGTACAGCAGTCCGAAGAGCGGGATCTTCAGGATGAGCATGATCCAGATGAAGCCCCACGCCTGCATGGGGCTACCGTACCCGGGTCTGGGGTCTGCGGGAACCGTCCGGGCGCGCGTGCGGTCAGGCCGTGCGATGTCGCCGCTGCACGCGGCGGGCCTTGCGCACCGGCCGGCGCTTGGCCGCCTTGCGCCGCGTCGCCTTCCCGCGCGTGCGGGTGGACGTCGTGCGGCGCTTGGGCTTGGCGCCCGCGGCCGGCTTCGCGGCGGCCACCGTGACCGCGCCGGTCGCGTCGACGAACTCATACCGGACCTCGGTCGCGTTCGCGACAGTGGTCGAGGTCTCGCTGCCGTAGAAGTCACCGCCGTTCATGTGAGCGACGTGCGACTTGGAGTCCGGTGCCCACGCACCCAGCTTGTGCGGGTGCTTCTTCGAGAACGCCTTGACCGACAGCGGCGAGCGGCGGTCGGAGTTGCCCTCGCGCAGGACCGGGTTGACCGCACTGCCCAGAACCTTGGCGAAGCGGGTCTGGAGCGCCTTCTCCGCGTCGTTCTTGGGATTCTCGGGATAGTCCGGGATCTTGTATCCGTGCGCCTGAAGCTCCTTGATGGCTTCCATGAGCTGCGGAATCGAGGCCGAGATGTTCGGCAGCTTGATGATGTTGGCCTCGGGCTTCTGTGTGAG
>JACRMD010000260.1 GCA_016215085.1 Solirubrobacterales bacterium
CTCGGCGACGTAGAACGTGTCGGCGCGGCCGCGCGCGGGGTGCGTCGGCTCGTGGTTGAGCGCGTCGAAGTTGTAGTGGACGGTCTCGACCTCCGGGCCCTCCACGACGGTGAAGCCCAGGCCGACGAAGACGTCCTCGATCTCGCGCAGCGTCTGGGAGATCAGGTGGTGGCGGCCGACGGGCTCGACGGGGTCGCCGGGCAGCGTGACGTCGATGCGGTCGGCGGCCAGGCGGGTGTCGAGCTCGGCGGACTCGATGCGCGCCTTGACGGCGTTGAGCCGCTCGGTCAGCGCCTGGCGGACCTCGTTGGCGCGCTTGCCCACCTTGCCGCGCTCCTCGGGCGGCAGCTCGGCGACGCCGCGCAGGAGGTTGGGCAGCTCGGCCTTGCGGCCGAGCAGGCGCACGCGCAGCTCCTCGAGCTCGTCGGAGCCGCCGGCGCGGTCGATCGCCGCCAGCCCCTCGTCGTGGATGGACTCGATGCGGTCGAGCATGGTCACGGAACCCTATGTGTCGAGGTGCGGGAGAGCTCGTACAGCGCGACGGTCGCGGCCATCGCGGCGTTGAGCGACTCCGAGTGGATGGGGATGTGCGCCGCCGTGTCGCACGCGGCCAGGACGTCGGGCGGCAGGCCCTCGCGCTCGGACCCGACGACGAGCGTGAGCGGCTCGGTCAGCTCCGCGCGGTCGAGCGCGGCCCCTTCGCGGGCGGCGAGCGCGACGGTCGTGCCGGGCAGGTCGCGGATGTCGCGCACGCGCGCGACCGGCACCTGGAAGATCGCGCCCATCGAGGCGCGGACCGCCTTGGGCCCGTAGGGGTCGGCGGTCTGCGGGCCGATCGCCACCGATGCGGCGCCGAACGCGAGCGCGCTGCGCAGGACCGTCCCGACGTTGCCGGGGTCCCTGATCCCCCACAGCGCGACGCACAGCGGCCCCGTCGGCCGGGCCCAGCGCTCGTCGAAGACGCCGAGCACGCGGCTGCCCGAGCCCAGCGCCGAGACCTTGGCCAGCAGCTCGGGCTCGACGTCGATCCCCGCCCGCAGCACGTGCACCGGCGGCCAGCCCGCGTCGTGGGCCGCGACCAGCAGGTCCTCGCCCTCCGCGACGAAGCGGCCCTTCGCCCGGCGGGCGTTGAGCTTGCGGATGTCCTTGAGGAGCTGGTTGTTGGGGCTGGTGATCACGCGGGACTGGGCGCTACTTGATCTCGGGCAAAAAGAAGGGCGCCGTCCTGGTGGAGCGGCGCCCTGATGAGGCTTGGTGTCGGCTTGTGCGCTACGCAGCGGCTGCCGACGCCTCACGGGCGGCCTCGGCGAATCGGCGGAACGTCTCGGGATCGCGCACGGCGATGTCGGCCAGCACCTTGCGGTCCAGCTCGATGCCGGCGAGCTTCATGCCGTGGATGAACTGGCCGTAGGACATGCCGTTCAGCCGCGCGGCGGCGTTGATGCGCGTGATCCACAGGCGGCGGAAGTCGCGCTTCTTGTTGCGGCGGTCCCGGTACGCGTAGGAGTCCGCCTTCATGACGGCTTCCTTGGCGCGCTTGTAGTTCGAGTTGGCCTCGCCGCGGAAGCCCTTGGCCCGCTCGAGGGTCTTGCGCCGCTTCTTGCGGGCGTGGACGGAGCGCTTGACGCGGGTCACTTCTTCTTCGCCCCCAGGAGGACCTTGACGCGCGGAGCGTCATGATCGGTCAGCACGACCGGGTTGCCCAGGCGGCGCTTCCGCTTGGCGTTCTTCTTCTCGAGGATGTGGCTCGTGTTGC
>JACRMD010000261.1:0-1193 GCA_016215085.1 Solirubrobacterales bacterium
CCTCGACGCCGACCCGTCGTCGGTGGCCGAGGTGCTCGGCCCGCTCGCCGCGGCGCGGCCGGGCCTGCGCGTCCCGGGCGCCGCGGACGGCTGGGAGGTCGCGGTGCGGGCGGTGCTCGGCCAGCAGATCACCGTCGTCGCCGCGCGCACGCTCGCCGCGCGGCTCACCGAGCGCTGCGGCCGGTTCCCGCGGCCGGAGGACCTCGCGTCGCTGCCCGACGAGGCGTTCCCGATGCCGCGCACGCGCATCGCCACGCTCCGCGCGCTGGCCGAGGCGGCGCCGCGGCTGGAGTCGCCCGCCGACGCCCACGCGCTCGTCGAGCTGCCCGGCATCGGCCCGTGGACCGCCGGCTACGTCGCGCTGCGCCTCGGCGACCCCGACGTGTTCCTGCCCACCGACGCCGGCGTGCTGCGCGCGCTGGGCACCGGCGCCAGGGAGGCGGCGCGCCGCGCGGAGGCCTGGCGGCCCTGGCGCTCCTACGCGGTCGCGCACCTCTGGGCGTCGCTGTGACCTACCAGCGCACCTGGTGGCGCTCCGTGACGCCCCACCCGCGCGCGACCTCGACGCCCCCGGGCAGCGTTCCCGAGAACGTGCCGAACGGCTGGACGTAGTCGCTCGCGAACACCTTGAGGTCGTCGCGGCGGGCGCGGCGCGCCTCCTCGGCGAAGCGCAGCTCCTCGCCGCCGGCGCCGCGCACCCACGACAGGTCCTCGGCGAACGTGACCGGCGCGACCTCGCGCGACGCGCCGTCGACCCAGATCGTCCGCTCGCTGGACGCGGGCGCGTCGTGGACGCCGGCGACGAGGTTCCACGCCAGCCGCTCGCCGGCCGGCGACTCGCCGACGCCGGCACACCAGCGCCATGCGGTCTCGCGGGCGTGGTAGCCGGCGGAGTCGTCGACGAGGCCGCGCAGCTCGACGGCGCGGCCGTCGAGCGTGCCGCGCGCGACGACGGGGGTCTTGCGCGTCCAGATGACGCCGCGGCCGTGGCGCGAGGTCACCTCCATCGCGGCGCCGTCGGGCTCCCAGCGCAGGTCGGCGCCCGGGAACCGCACGACGCCGTCCACGGCGACCGCGCCCGGCCGGAACACGGTGCGCTCGCGCAGCTCGCGGCGGTCCCAGACCGCGTAGAAGGACTGCGGCAACCCGGCGATGCGTACGTTGGCCGCGCAGAGCATCGCCTCCTCGCCGTA
>JACRMD010000261.1:1226-7768 GCA_016215085.1 Solirubrobacterales bacterium
GGGGAAGGGCGAGGGGTGGTCGCGCAGCGGCAGCGCGGCCGCGGCGGCGGTGAACGGGTCCGGCAGCGCGGCCGCGGCGGCGGTGAACGGGTCCGGCCGCGCGGCATCGCCGGCCGCGGTCGCCTCGTCCGCCGGCACCGCCTCATCAGGTCGTGGCACGCTGGGTATGCTCTCAGGACGCCGTTGACTGACCAGTCAATCGCGTTTCCCGCGAGATGCGCGCCGCCGCCAGCCAGCTGACCGCCACCGCCGACAAGGCCCGCAACCTCGAGACCGCGGACCGGCTCGTGCGCGCCGCCGCCGCCGACGGCGCGCGGCTCGTCGTGCTGCCCGAGAAGTGGTCGGTGCTCGGCCCCGCCGACGTGTTGCGCGCCGGCGCCGAGCCGCTGGACGGGCCGGCGCTGACGTGGGCGCGCGCCATCGCCAGGGAGCTCGGCATCGACCTCGTCGCCGCCTCGATCGCCCAGCGCATCGACGGCCAGGAGCGCGGCGCCAACACCTCGGTGCACATCGGGCCCGACGGCGAGGACCGCGCCGCCTACCGCAAGCTGCACATGTTCGACGTCGAGGTCGGCGGGCGCACGTACCGGGAGTCCGACAGCGAGCAGCCCGGCGACGCGATCGTCACCAGCGAGCTGGCCGACGGCACGAAGCTGGGCCTGACCGTCTGCTACGACGTCCGCTTCCCCGAGCTGTACCGCCGGCTGGCGGTCGAGGGGGCGCAGGTCATCACCATCCCGGCCGCCTTCACCGTCCCCACCACGCGCGACCACTGGGAGGTGCTCGTGCGGGCCCGCGCGATCGAGGACCAGTGCTTCGTCGTGGCCGCCAACCAGATCGGCGAGCACGCGCCCGGGCTGCGGTCCGGCGGGCGCTCGATGATCGTCGACCCGTGGGGCCTCGTCCTCGCACAGGCCCCCGACGCGGAGACCCACGTGATCGCCGACCTCGACCTCGACCACCTGCGCCGCATCCGCGCCGAGCTGCCGTCGCTGGCCAACCGGCGCGCGGAGGTGTACGGCTAGTGGCGACCGCCCGCAGCGCCGCCGCGGCCGCCGAGAAGCGCCGCGTCATCCTCGACGCCGCCGTGCGCGTCTTCGCCCGCCAGGGCTTCCACACCTGCCGCGTCAGCGACATCGCCGACGAGGCCGGCGTCGCCTACGGGTTGGTGTACCACTACTTCCGCTCCAAGGACGAGGTGCTCGACACGCTCTTCCTCGAGCGCTGGAACGTGATGCTCGACGCGATCCGCGAGACCGACGCGCAGCCGATACCGGCGCGCGAGAAGCTCCACGCGATCGCCTCGTTCATCGTCGAGTCCTACCGCCACGACCCCGAGCTGATGAAGGTCATCATCGTCGAGGTCACGCGGGCGGCGAACTCGTTCGGCCAGACGCACCTGGCGAAGATCCGCGAGGCCTACGAGCTCATCGCCGAGATCGTGCGCAAGGCCCAGCAGGCGGGCGAGTTCCGCCCCGACGTGACGCCCGACTTCGCCGCGATGGCCTTCTACGGCGCCATCGAGCAGGTCCTCACGGGCTGGATCTTCGACGTGCTGCCGGGCGGCGAGGAGGACCTCGAGCAGGCCAAGCGGTTCGTCGTCGAGACCATCTGCGGCGGCCTGGACCAGTAGTCGGCGGGTCCAGCGGGTAGAGTCACCGCGCGATGCAGCAGGACATCGTGAAGCGGCTCGTCTGGTCCGCCATGCTCGCGGGCTTCGGCGCAATCGCGAGCATCGTCACGACCCGGGTGGCCGCCATGGCCTACCGCCGGGTCTTCGACGAGGACCCGCCCGAATGAGCGACGCCGACCCGCACGCCCCGACGCAGGCGGGCCCGTCGCCCGACGACGCGGCCGGCGCCGTCTCGATGGGCGCGGACGCGGCCGGGCCCTCGCCCGAGCCGACGCCGGTCGTCCCGCCGTCCGAGGCGTCCTACGCGACGCCCGCGGGCAGCCCGTGGACGCCGCCGGACGCCGAGGAGAAGCCCGAGGTGCTCGTCGGCGCCGCCTTCGCGGGCGGCCTGCTCGGCGCGATGATCCTCAAGCGCCTGACCAGGGGGCGGCGATGAGCGACCAGAACACGAACATCGCCCAGGCGATCCAGGACGTCACCGAGCGGGCGCAGGTCCTCGTCCGCGAGGAGATCGAGCTCGCCAAGGCCGAGGTCAACCAGAAGGTCGCCAAGCTCGCCAAGGGCGCCGCGATCGGCGCGGCGGCCGGAACCTTCGTGCTCGGCGCGCTGCTGCTGCTCCTGCACGGCTTCGCCTGGCTGGTGGCCGACATCCTGGACAGCGCCTACTGGGGGTTCTTCGTCGTCGCCGGCGTGCTGCTGCTGCTCGGCGCGCTCGCGGGCTTCCTGGCCGCGCGGGCGTTCAAGGCCGGCGCGCCGCCCGCGCCGCAGATGGCCATCGAGGAGGCCAAGCTGATCAAGGAGACGGTCACCGCCGAGCACCCGGAGCGGACGATCTGATGGCGGTCCAGCGCTCGCCGGAGGAGATCCGGCGCTCGATCGAGCAGAACCGGGCCGAGCTCGCGCACTCGCTGGAGCGGCTGCGCGGCGAGGTGGCCGAGGTCACCGACTGGCGCAAGCAGATCCGCGACCACCAGAAGCAGGTGCTGATCGGCGCCGCGGTGGCGGGCTTCGTGCTCGGCGGCGGCATCGCCGCCGTGGGCGGCATCTTCCGGCGCCGCCGCTAGGCGGCGACGGAGGGCACCGTCCGGGCGCGGCCCTAGGGTCCGCGCCACATGGCGAAGGCCGAGCCGTCTGCGCGGGCGATCCTCCGCATCGTCACCATCGTGGTGCTCGCGGCGATCGCGCTGTACCTCGTGTACCTGCTGCGCAAGCCGATCGGCTGGGTGGCGATGGCGACGTTCATCGCCATCGCGCTGTCGGGCCCGGTCAACCGGCTCAACCGGCACATGCGCCGCGGGCTGGCCATCGCCATCGTCTACGGCGCCCTCGTGCTCACGCCGGTGGCGCTCGGCGCGCTGCTCGTCCCGCCGCTGGTCACGCAGGGCACGGAGCTCGTCGAGGACGTCCCGCAGTACTCGCGCGACGTCACGAAGTTCGTGCAGGAGAACAAGCGCCTGCGCGAGCTCGACCAGAAGTACGACATCACCGGCGAGCTGCAGAAGCAGGCCGCGTCGCTGCCGGGGCGCATCGGCGACGCCGCGAAGATCCTCGGCGACCTGGGCCTGGGCCTGGTCAACTCGATCTTCGCGCTGGTCAACATCCTGATCTTGAGCATCTTCATCGTCTCGCGCGGCCGCCAGTGGACCGACGGGCTGATCAGCCTGCGACCGGAGCACGAGCGCGAGCGGCTGCGGCGGATCCTCGACGAGACCGGTCGCGCCGTCGCCGGCTACGTCCAGGGCGCGCTGACCATCGCGCTCATCGCCGGCACGCAGACCTTCGTCGTGCTCACGATCCTCGGCGTCCCGTTCGCCGGGCCGCTGGCGGTGGTGGCCGGCCTCTTCTCGCTGATCCCGCTGATCGGCGCGACGATCGCGGCGATCCTCATCGGCATCGTCACGCTGTTCACGCACTTCCCCACGGCGACGATCATCTGGGCGATCTGGGCCGTCGTCTACCAGCAGATCGAGAACAACGTGGTCCAGCCGCAGGTGCAGCGGCGCACCGTCCAGGTGCAGCCGTTCATCGTGCTCGTGGCCGTCCTCTTCGGCAGCACGCTGCTGGGCGTCGTCGGCGCGCTGGTGGCGATCCCGCTGGCGGCGACGATCCAGATCGCCGTCCAGGAGTGGTGGGACTGGCGGCGCGAGCAGCGCCACGCCACGATCGTCTCCCCGGACGAGGAGCCGACGCCCGACGACGACGGCCCGACGATCGTCGTGCCCGCGACCTAGGCGACCGTGCGGTGGTGCAGGCGGTCGCGCAGCGACCGCTCGACGACGTTCTCGCGCGCGACCAGCAGCGCCAGCACGGCCAGCACCAGCGCCGACGTGACCCACGCGTCGACGTCGCCGGTCACGAGGTAGAGCAGGAGCACGGCCACCGCGGCCGCCGCCTTCTCGGCGCTCGGCGTGCCGATCATCCGCAGGCGGAACGCCAGGTGCCCGGCGAGGTAGAGCGCGACGCCGCCGCACAGCGCCAGGCGCGGCGCGTCGGCCAGCGGGTCGGCCTCGTGGCCGATGGCCTTCTTGAGCCCGACGGCCAGGACGATGATCCCGGCGACGAGGACGACGTGCGCGTAGCTGTAGGCGTCGCGCGCCAGCGAGACCGCGTCGTCGGCCTCGGCGAGACGCTCCTCCGACGCGCCCGCGACGTAGTCGAAGTACGTCCACCACAGGGCGGCGCTGATCCCGATGCCGGTCGCCACGCCGAGCGCCACGTAGCGGTCGATCGGCACGTCCTGGGCGCCGACGCCCAGCGCGACGATCGACTCGCCCAGGCAGATGATCACGAACAGCGCGAAGCGCTCGGCGAAGTGCGTGACGCCCACGGTCTGCAGCCCGCGCAGGCGCCGGCGGGTCAGCCACGGGCCGGCGACGTCGAGGGCCAGCGCGACCGTCCACAGGACCAGGCGCGCGTCGCCCTCCACCTCGGCGCCGACGACCAGCAGCGCCATGCCGACGACGGTGGTCACCGCGAAGCCGGCGATCGCGCCCCAGCTGGCGCGACCGCGCCGCGACGCGTCGGCGTAGAGCACCAGGTGGATGAGGCGCACGCCGGCGTAGCACCACGCGAAGGTCGCGGAGTCGCCGCCGAACGCGTGCGGGACGGTCAGCGCGACCAGGAAGGTCAGGACCATCGAGGCGAAGACGAGCAGCCGCACGTGCGTCGCGTCGGGGTCCTGCGCGTTGACCACCCACACGTACGCCGACCACGCCCACCACAGCAGCGCGAGCACGAGCATGCCGCGGCCGAAGCCCGCCCAGGTGAGGTCGTCCGCCACGAGCGCCGTGACCTGCGTGATCGCGAAGACGAAGACGAGGTCGAAGAAGAGCTCGAGCGGGCTGGCGCGCTGCTCCTCGCCCGGGGCGACGGCGGCCTCGGCGCCCGCCACGCCCTAGGCCTCCAGCAGCCGCCGCGGGATGCCGCCGACGCCCAGCAGCCCGGGGCCGACGTGGGTGCCGATGACCGGGCCGATCTCCGACACGAACACCGGCTCGCTGCCGAAGACCTCGCGCCCGCGCTCGACGAGCCGCTCGGCCACGTCGGGCGCCTGGATGTGCTGGACCACCCAGCCGTCGGCGCCGTCCTCGTGGCGCGCCTTGAGGTAGTCGACCATCCGCTCGAACGCGCGGCCCGAGGTGCGCACGCGCTCGATCGGCGTGATCTCGCCGTCGAGCGTCAGGATCGGCTTGATCTTCAGCGCGCCGCCCAGCCACGCCTGCGCGGTGCCGATGCGCCCGCCGCGGCGCAGGAACTCCAGCGTGTCGACCGCGAACCAGATCTTCATCGACTCGATCGCCTCGCGGACGCGCCCGGCCACGGCGTCGACGTCGCCGCCGGCGCGGGCGACCGCGTTGCCGGCCATCGCGCAGAGGGCCAGCGCGCCGCACGCCGTGCGGGAGTCGAGCACCTCGACGCGCCGCTCCGGGTGCTGCGCCATCGCCTCCTGCGCCGCCTGGCGCGCGGACTCGACGGTGCCCGAGATGCCGCCCGAGATGTGCACCGAGACGACGTCCTGCCCCGCGGCGGCCAGCGGCTCGTAGACCTCGAGGAAGTCGCCGATCGACGGCTGCGAGGTGGTCGGCAGGTGGTCGAGCTCGCGCAGCCGCTGGTAGAAGGCCCCGTAGTCGGGCATGTCCGCCTCGCGCTCGTGCTGCTCGCCGTAGTTGACGTACAGCGAGACCTCGCGGATGCCCTCCTCACCGGGCAGCTCGCGCGGCGCGTAGTGGGTCGTGTCCGTGACGACGGTGACCGGCATGGCGTCGAGCACCCTACTCGCCACCCCAGCGGGCTGGCATCATCGGTCGCGTGGGCAAGACGCTGGTGACCGGGGCCACGGGGCTCGTGGGCTCGCACGTGGCGCGCGCGCTGGTCGAGCGCGGCGACGACGTGCGGGTCACGGTGCGCGAGCGCTCGCCGCGCGGGGCGATCGAGGACCTCGACGTCGAGGCGGTCGTCGCCGACGTCACCGACCGGCGGGCGATGCGCCGCGCGCTCAAGGGCGTCGACCGGCTGTTCCACGTCGCCGGCACGACGAACCTGCGCGCGGTCTGGACCGACGTCTACCGCGCCAACGTGCAGGGCACGAAGGTCGTGCTCGAGGAGGCGCTGGCGGCGGGCGTGCAGCGCGCCGTCCACACGTCGTCGGTCGCGGCGATCGGCCCGGCCGAGCGGGGCTCGACCGCCGACGAGGAGCAGCCGTTCACCGCCGGGCGCTACGGGCTGCCCTACGTCAACGCCAAGCACGAGGCCGAGAAGGAGGCGCTGCGCGTCTGCGCGCTGGGCCTGCCGCTGGTCATCGTCAACCCCGCGCACGTGCTCGGCCCCGGCGACCTGCACCGCTCCTCGACCGAGATCGTGCGGCGGTTCCTCCGGCGCGAGATCCCGCTGTACGTCGACGGCGCGCTCA
>JACRMD010000262.1 GCA_016215085.1 Solirubrobacterales bacterium
CCCGCCCTTCGGTGAAGCTCACCAAGCTCGCCAAGGGCTTCGGCGCCCGCATCGGGCTCGCGCTCACCTCGGACGGGCCGTGGATCGATGCCAAGTCGATCGTCAAGGTCATGGCGACCAAGGCGCCGAAGGGATCGACGCTCTATCTGCGCGCCGAGGGCGCGGACCGCCTGCTCGATCCCCTGCGAGTTGGCGAGCACGAGCCGGGCGGCCCCGAACGCGCGCCGCACGATCGCCTCGCCGCCCGGGAGCTTGGCGGTGTGGAAGACGTCGCCGCCGTGCTCGGAGATGACCAGCGGCGCGCCGGCCCGCGCCCGCAGCACGGCGTCGGCGGCCGGGGCGGCGTAGTGGGCGTGGACCAGGTCGTACGGGCGCGCGCGGCGCAGGCGGCGCAGCGCGAGCGCCAGCGGCGGCGCGGCGTACGCGCCCCACCGCGCGTAGTGGCGCCCGCGCGGCGGGGAGACGAAGCGGACGTAGCGCACGTCGAGCCCGTCGAGCTCCGCACGGGCCGGCTGCGCGGCGACCTCGCGCCACGCCCGGAGGTCGCGCGCGCGGGACTGCGGCGCGACGACGCGGTGGAGGACCACCACGCGCACGTCGGCGCCGGCGTCGCGCGCGGCGAGCGCCTGCCGGTGCGCCCACACGCCGAGCACCGGGTCGGCGGCGCGGGGGTAGAACTCGGCGACGACGACGACCCGCATCAGCCACCGTTCCCGTCTGCGCGCCGAGACCGCAGAAACACGGAACTATTCCGCGCTTCTGCGGTCTCGATGCGGCGGGCGTGGAGCGTGCGCACCTCGTCGCGCGTCACGTAGGCCTTGTCCGCCAGGAAGGCGCGGGCCTCGGCGGCGGCCGCCTCGCGCGGGTAGCCCTCGGCCGTCGCGCGGAGCGTGTGGCCGACCGGGGTGGCGTCGACGACGCCGATCCGCCAGCCGCGGTCGCGCGCGACAGCGCTCCAGTGCGCGTCCAGGCCCCAGCCCATCCTCAGCGCCGGGAACGGCAGCAGGACGCCGAACGTGTCGCGGTGGAAGGCGGTCACCGGGCCGATCTCCACGAACGTCGTCTCGCGCCAGTCGTCGCCGGACACGCGCCGCGTCACCGGCCACGCGGCGTGCGAGTGGCGGCGGTGCGCGGGCTGGGCGAGCTTGAGGTCGCCGGCCTCGCAGCAGGCGAGGAAGGCGTCGAGGAACCCGGCGGGCAGCGCGACGTCGTCATCGACCACGAGCACCCAGTCGTAGGCGCCGAGGTCGTGGCGGGCGAGGAGCAGGTTGAGGTTCTCGAACTTGCCGAGCGTCCCCGCGGCGGCGACGTCGACGAGCACCTCGTGGCGCGAGCGGTGCAGCTCGGCGCGAGCGGCGTCCATCCAGCTCGGCACGTCGGTGCGCTCGACGCCGACGACGAGCACGCGGCGGCGCGGCACGACGACGTGGCGCAGCCGCCGGCGCCGCCGCCAGGTGCGGGCGTCCAGCAGCGCGTCCTGCCAGCGCAGCAGCCGGCCGCGGCGGCCGGCGACGATGCCGCTGTGGCCCGACAGGAAGTCCTCCCCGCCGGCTGGCCGCGGCGCCAGCGCCTCGCGCAGCCGGCCCAGTGAGTGCGCCGCCATCACCGGGCCGTTCATGCAGCGCCGCCGCGGGCCGTGCACCAGGCACCCGGCGAGGACGCGCAGCTCGAGCGCCACGGGCGGCGCCGTGCCCTTGAAGACGTCGAAGCGCCGGCTGGCCACGCCGCGCGCGTACGCGGCGCGGCAGAGCGCGCGCAGCCGCGCGTCGTCGCCGGCGCGCCGGTGGTCGAGCGCCGCGGCGGCGACGTAGCGGATGCGGCCGCCGGCGGTCTTCCACCGCGCCTGCCACTCCTGCTCGTCGCCGTAGAGCTCGCGCGCCTCGTCGAACGGGCCAACGCGCTCCAGCGCGCTGCGGCGCACCGCCATGTTCGCGCCCCACGCATGCTCGGCGCCGGTGTCCGCGGGCCCGAGGTCGAGGTGCGTGATCGGCGGGCCCTCGCGGCCGCACCAGGTGAAGCGGTGGTCCTCGAAGCGGGCGCGGATCGGTCCGGTGAGCACGCCGGTGTCCTCGGGCTCCTCGGCGGCCGCGCGCAGCAGCGCGGCGAGCCACCCGGGCCGCGCCTCGACGTCGTCGGCGACGTAGGCCAGCAGCGGCGCCGTGGTCTCGCGCGCGCCGGTGTTGCGCGCGGCGTTCAGGCCGCGGCCGCGGTCGTGGGCGACGTAGCGGGCGCCGTGCCGGGCGGCGACCTCGCGCGTCGCCTCGTCGGGCCCGTCGTCGACGACGAGCAGCTCGCCGCCGGCCTCGCGCACCTGCGGGACGAGCGAGCGCAGCGCCACGTCCAGGTACGGGGCGCGGGCGCGCGTGGGGACGATGACGGCGACGGGAGGTGGCACGACCGGGGTCGGACGCTAGCGTCCGCGCACCTCGTGATGCTCTTCCTGCACAGCCGCTACCGCACCACCGGCGGCGAGG
>JACRMD010000289.1 GCA_016215085.1 Solirubrobacterales bacterium
GGCGAGCCCTCGCAGTACGCCGTCTCCGCGGCCGGACGGCCCGGGTAGACGAACTCGCGCGGGTTCGGGCACGCGGTGTCCGTGGCCGTCTTGTGCAGGATCTTCGCCGTCTTGTCGGCGGCCAGGGTCAGCCCGCCGTTGCGGCGGTCGGCCTTGCCGTACTCGCTGACGATGAGCGCGGCGACGCCCGCGGCGTGCGGCGCGGCCATCGACGTGCCCTGCAGGTACTGGTAGTAGGCGTCGCCGTCCTTGACCACGAAGGCGTTGGTCGGCTCACCCGTCTTGGGGTCGATGTCCCCGCTGGCCAGGCCGACCGACTTCGGGTACGGCGCGAGGATCAGGTTCTTCGGGCTCTGGAAGCGGTCGGTGCCCGGGAAGTCCCGGTAGTCGCCGCCCGGCGCCGCCACCTCGACCTGCTCGGTGCCGTAGTTGGAGTAGTAGGCCTTGCGCCCGCTCGGGCCCACCGAGGACACCGGGATGACGCCGTCGGTCTCGGTCGGCACGTCCAGGCACGAGTTGTCGACGGTGCGGTCGTACGCCGCGTCCGGCGGGTAGTCCGGGCTCGTGTCGTCGAACGTCGGGTTGCCCAGGTCGGTGTGCTCGTTGCCGGCGGCCGCGACGAGCGTCACGCCGCGCGAACGGGCGTAGTCCACCGCGCGCTGGGTCGCCGCGATGATCGTGCGCTGCTGGGCCTGCGCCTCCTCGGAGTCGGCCGGGTTGGCGGCGCAGTTGTAGAGCCACGGGTCGATGTAGAACGACATGTTGACCACGTCGATCCCGTGGTCGGCCGCGTAGGTGATGGCGTCGACCGCCGGCTGCACGAAGAAGTAGCCGGAGTCCTGGCCGGCGCGCAGGTTGACGATCTCCGAGCGCGGCGCCACGCCGCCGATGCCCTGGCCGTTGAGCGGCGAGGCGATCGTGCCGGCGACGTGCGTGCCGTGGCCGTCCTCGTCGACGTCGTTGGGGTCGGCGCACGAGCCGTCCGGATCGCTCGCGCACGGGCCGTCGATGACCGGGTCGTCGACGGTGAAGTTGCGGCTGAGCTCCTTGTTGAAGTTCGGCGCGATGTCGGGGTCCAGCGGCTCGGCGGACGGCGTGGGCGGGTGCTCGCCCGGCTGGCCGCCCTTGCGCCGCTCGTCCTGCAGGCGCTCGAGCGCGACGCGGTCCTGCTTCTGTCGGGACTCGGCGGGGACGCGGCCGATGGCGCGCTGGGTCGAGGCGGCCTGGATGGCCCGCTCGGCGGTCGCCTGCGCGGCGAAGTCGTCGCGGGTGGAGCGGGCGGTGGCGACGCCGACCTCGCTGTTGTAGCGCTCGACCGTGCCGCCGGCGCGCTCGATGGCGGCGCGGCCCGCGTCGGTCGAGGCGGCGGGGTCGAGGAGGACGACGTAGGTGCGCGCGTCGCCGGAGTCGGCCGGAGCGCCCGTCGCGGCGAGGCCGCCGGCGGCGCCCAGCGCGGCGAGCGCGCAGAGGGTGGTTCGGATTCGCATGCCCCACCCTCCCAGGGCCACGCGAAGCTGAAACCTGCGCCGCAGGTCCTTGGCGCCCGGGTGGTCAGCCTCCTTGCCCCGCTAGAGCAGCCGCTGCGGCGCGCGCCGGTCGAACCGCGCCTCGCCGCCGGCGAGCAGGCGGCGGACCTGCGCGGTCAGCGCGTCGGGGTCGCCGGTCTTGACCAGGAAGGCGTCGGCGCCGGCGTGGCGCGCGAGGTCGCGGTCGCGCGGGTCGTCGAGCCCGGTGACCATGGCGATGCGCACGCCCTCGAGCCGGGGCTCGGCGCGCAGCCGCCGCAGCGCCACGATGCCGCTCTCCCCGGGCATCCGCCAGTCCAGCAGCACCACCTCGGGGCGCAGGCGCAGCGCCTCGGCGTGCGCCGCCGGCCCGTCCTCGGCCTCGGCCACGGCGAACCCCGCCGCCTCCAGCGACGCGCGCAGGAAGGCGCGGTACGCCCCGTCGTCGTCCACGACCAGGACGGTCGCCACCTCAGCCATGCACCGGAAGGTAGCGCGACACCAGGTCCTGCAGGCGCACCGCGGCCTCCTCGAGGTCCGCTTCGGGGAGCGCCAGCGACAGGCGCGCCCAGCCGCGCCCGCGCGCGCCGAAGCCCTCTCCGGGGGCCACGCCCACCCGCGCCTCGGCCAGGATGCGCTCCGCGGTCAGCCCCTCCGGCAGCCGCCACCACACGTAGAACGAGCCCTCCGCCGGCGCCGGCGGCGCGCCGGCCGCCGTCAGCGCCCCGACGAGGACGTCGCGGCGGCGCCGGTAGACCTCGCGGCGCTCGGCCACGTCGTCCTGCGGGCCGCGCAGCGCCGCCGCGAGCCCGCGCTGGATGCCGGTCCACACCCCGGCGGCACCGTGGTCGAGCAGCAGCTGGACCCGGGCGACGAGCTCGGGCGCCCCGACGGCGAAGCCGACCCGCCAGCCGGCCATCCCGCACACCTTGCTCGGGGACCACAGCTCGAGCGCGACGTCGCGGGCGCCGTCGGCCTCCAGGACGCTGCGGGCGCGGCGGCCGTCGAAGGCCAGGAAGCCGTACGCGAGGTCGTGCAGGACCCACCCGCCGCGCGCTTGCGCCCGCGCGACGGCGGCCTCGAGCGTCCCGGGCCGCTCGCACGCCGACGTCGGGTTGGAGGGGTAGTTGAGGACCAGCAGCGCCGGGTCCTCGCCCAGCGCGCCGAGGTCGGGCTGGAACCCCGCGCCGGCGTCGAGCGGGAGCGGGAGCACGCGCGCGCCGGCGAGCGCGGCGCCGGACAGGTAGTCCGGGTAGCCGGGGTCGGGCAGCGCGACCGCGTCGCCGCGCTCGGCGGCCGCCAGGCAGGCGAGCATGATCCCCGTCTTGGTCCCGGGGAGCACGGCGACCTCGCGCTCGGGGTCGATCGCGACGCCGTGGTCGGCCGCGTAGCGCTCGGCGATCGCCTCGCGCAGGTCGCGGTGGACGTCGAACGGCGGGTAGCCGTCGACCGGCGGCGTCGCGGTCTGCAGCGCGGCCTCGCA
>JACRMD010000290.1 GCA_016215085.1 Solirubrobacterales bacterium
GGCGACGACGTCGGCCACCTCGCCCGGCTCGGCGAAGCGCCCGAGCGGCACCTTCTCCTCCTGCGCCCTGATCGCGTCCTCGCGGGAGATGCCGCGCACGGCGCCGGTCTGCTCGGCCAGCCCGCCCGGCGCCATCCACAGCGGCGAGGCGACCGGCCCCGGGGCGACCGCGTTGACCAGCACGCCCCGCGCCGCGTAGGTGTCGGCGAACACCCGCGAGAGCGAGAGCTGCGCCGCCTTCGTGACGCTGTAGGCCGCGTTGGTCAGCGAGGGCCGCTTGCCCGCGCTCGAGCAGACGTTGACGATCCGCCCCCAGCCGCGCTCGGCCATCCGCGGGGCGGCCGCGCGCATCAGCCGCATCGGCGCGAGCACGTGCAGCGCGTACTGGCCGAGCCAGTCCTCGTCGGTGAGGTCGTCCAGCGCCTTGGCGTAGGACGTGCCGGCGTTGTTGACCAGGACGTCGATGCCGCCCATCTGCTCGGCGCAGGTGGCGACGATCCGCTCGTCGGCATCCGCGTCGGTGACGTCGGCGGCCAGCCACTCCCCGCCGACCTCCTCGGCGGCCGCGCGGACGCGCTCCGCGTCGCGGGCGACGAGCAGGACCTGCGCGCCCTCGGCCGCCAGCCGCCGCGCCGTCTCCAGGCCGATGCCCTGCGACGCGCCGGTGACGACGCACACCCGATCCCGCACCCCGAGCTCCATGGCCTGCAAGCCTACGGGCGGCGGACGAGGAACCAGACACGCGGGCCGCCGGGCACCGCGGCCTCCGCGCGGACCGCGAAGCCGAGCCGGGCGTAGAAGCCGACGTTGCCGGGCGTCGAGGTCTCCAGCGCGGCGGGGACGTCGAGGACGTCGAGGACCGGCGCGAGCACCGCCGTCCCCAGGCCCTGGCCCTGGCGCTCGGGCCGCACGCCGACCGACGCCAGGAACCAGTGCGGCTCCTCGAGCGCGTGGGCGTTGGCGATCCGCTCGGCCGCCTCCCACGCGACCACGCGGCCGCCGGCCAGCGCGCGCAGCCGCGGGGCCTCCTCGGCCAGGCGGGCCGCCACGTCGGGGAACCGCGCGCTGGGCAGCCAGGCGGCGACCGCGGCGGCGTCCTCGCTTATCCACAGCTCGCCGAGGTCGAGCGAGAGCTCGGCGTAGAAGGCGTACAGGTCGCGCAGCCGCGCGCGGTGGTCGCGGGCGTCGACGACGTGGCGCGTCCACGGCTCGCCGTCGAACGCCGCCGCGAGCGTGTCGGCGACGGCGGGCAGGTCGGCGGCGCCGGCGCGCCTCACGCGTAGCGCTCCGCGGCGCGGGCCGCCGAGGCGGTGTAGCCGCCGCCGAAGAGCACGGCGTGCACCAGCAGCGGGAACAGCTGGTAGAGCGCCACGCGCTCCTCGTGCCCGTCGGCGCGCGGCCAGACCTCGTCGTAGGCGGCGAGCGTCCGCGCGCTGGGGCGGCCGAAGAGCTGGAGCATCGCGAGGTCGACCTCGCGGTGGCCGCCGTAGGCCGCCGGGTCGATCAGCCACGGGCGGCCGTCGGTGCCGGCCAGCACGTTGCCGCTCCACAGGTCGCCGTGCAGCCGTGCCGGCGGCTCGGCGGGGCCGGCCACCTCGGGCAGCCGCGCGCAGACGCGCTCGACGACGTCCTCGAGGCCGGCGCGCGCGGCCAGCGGCCGCAGCCGGCGCTCGGCGTAGAAGCCGGGCCAGTCGTGGTCGGGCTCGTTGGGCAGCTCGAGCGGCCCGAGCCGCAGCGGCCGCGGGCCGCCGAAGGCCTCGGCGCCGGCGCGGTGCAGCTGCGCGAGGCCGCGGCCGAGCTCCTCCTCCCCGGCCGTGTCGAGCGAGCCGGCGTCGATCCAGCGCAGCGCCAGCCAGTCCTCGCCCACCGCGAGCACCTCGGCGACGCGCAGCGCGCCAGGCTCGGCCAGCCAGCGCAGGCCCTCGGCCTCGGTCTCGACTCGCCCGGCGCCGCGCCGTCGCGCGCCTTGACGAAGACGCGCTCGCCGCCGTCGAGCTCGGCCATGAACGCGTCGTTGAGGTCGCCGCCGCCGACCTGTCGCAGGCCGAGGACGTCGCGGCCCAGCGCCGCGGCTAGCGCAGCCGTCCGGCCAGGCCGCGACACGCCGCCTCCACGAGGTCCAGCACCTCCTCGAACCCGCGCTCGCCCCCGAAGTACGGGTCGGGCACGTCGAGGTCCGGCGCCCCGGCCGAGCCGTCGTCGAACTCGCGCAGCAGCCGGACCTTCTCCTCGGTCCCGGGCGGCGCCATCGCGCGCAGGTGGGCGAGGTTCTGGCGGTCGGCGGCCAGCAGCAGGTCGAAGCTCTCGAAGTCCTCGGGCGTGACCTGCCGCGCCGCGCCCTCGAGCGTGATGCCGCGGGCGCGGGCGGCGGCGGCCGAGCGGCGGTCGGGCGGCTCGCCCACGTGCCAGTCGCCGGTGCCGGCGCTGTCGACGTGGATGCGGTCCTCCAGCCCCTCCTCGCGCAGCACGTGGCGCATGACGCCCTCGGCGGTGGGCGAGCGGCAGATGTTGCCCATGCAGACGAACAGGATCCGCGTCACGCGCGGGGACGGTAGCGTCGCGCCATGCCGGAGGAGCGCTGGTTCACCGAGGACGAGCTGCGCGAGCTCGCGCGACCGACCATGGACCGGGCGATCGAGGCGCTCGACCGCGGCGACGTCGCGCAGGCGCGGGAGCTGTGCGAGGCGATGAAGCACGAGTGGCTGATGCTCCACGACCTCTACGCCGGCTCGGTCGCCGGGCTGCTGACGTTCATCAAGGACCGGCTCGGCGAGGAGGCCGTCGCCGAGGCCCACGAGGAGTCGATGGAGCGCGACTGGCGCCGGCAGGTCGAGCGGATCGCCGAGGTCGACCGCCGCCAGCTCGTGCTGCTGCTCGCCGCGACGTGGCGCGCGCACTCGACCTCGGGCGTCGGGCGCAACCCCGGCGCGTTCACGATCACCGAGGACGACGAGAAGGTCACCTTCTCCATGAACCCCTGCGGGTCGGGCCAGCGGCTCTGGCGCAACGGCCACTACGCGCGCCCCGGCGGGTACGCGGTCATGGAGCGGGCGCACGACTGGACCTACGGCCGCGAGGGCTTCCCGATCTACTGCACGCACTGCGCGTTCATGAACGAGCTGCTGCCGATCCGCTGGCTGGGCTTCCCGATCTACCCGAGCTCGCCGCCGCAGGACTTCGACCACGACCCGTGCGTGTGGCACTGGTACAAGGACCCGGCGGCGATCCCCGCCGAGCACTGGGAGCGCTACGGCCTGGAGAAGCCGGCGTGAGGGCCCTGGTCACCGGCGCGGGCGGCGGCATCGGCCGCGCCGTCGTCGCGGCGCTGGCCGAGGCCGGCCACGAGGTCGGGGCCTGCGACCTGGCCGAGGCCCTGGACCACGGCGCGCCCGAGGGCGCGGCGATGACGGCGGCCTTCGACGTCCGCGACGAGCACGACACCGCGCGCGGCGTCGAGGAGGTCGCGCAGGGCCTCGGCGGGCTCGACGCGGTGGTGGCCAACGCGGGCGTCGTGGACACGATCCACCGCGCCGACCGCTTCCCCACCGACGAGTGGGAGGGCGACCTCGGCGCCAACCTCACGGGCCAGTTCCTGCTCGCGCGCGCCGCCTACCCGCAGCTGCGGGCGTCGGCGCGCGAGGGCGGCGCGCCGGCGATCGTCTTCGTCTCGTCCGCGTCGGCCGAGCTCGGGCTGCCAGGGCAGGTCGCCTACACCGCGGCGAAGGCGGGCATCGTCGGCATGGCGCGGACGCTGGCGAGCGAGTGGGGGCCGCGCGGCATCCGCGTCAACGTGGTGATGCCGGGCATGATCGCGACGCCCAAGGTGCGGGCGCTGCCGAGGCTGATGCTCGAGTCGCTGGCCGCCTCGATCCCGCTGCGGCGCATCGGCGAGCCCGCCGAGGTCGCGGGGACGATCGCCTACCTGCTCTCCCCCGCCGCCGCGTACGTGCACGGCCAGGTGCTGCGCATCGACGGCGGCCTGGGGCTCAGCGGGGCGGCGCTGGCGACGGGGCCGGAGGCCTAGCCGCCCACGGCTCGGGCTCGACGGCGAAGGCGCCGCAGACGAACGAGACCAGGTGGTAGAAGCCGACGAGGCAGGCGAGCTCCACCAGCTCGTCGTCGGCGTAGGCCTCGCGCAGCGCCGCCCACGTCGCGGCGCTCCACGCCGCGTCGTCGTGCAGCTCGTCGACGGCGCGCACCAGCAGCGCCTGGCGCGGCGTGAACGCGGGGTCGTCGGCCGCGCCCGCCCACGTAGCGGCCAGCCAGTCCTCGCCCAGGCCCAGCGGGCCCGCGAAGGCGACCGCGTGCACCCCCCACTCGTAGGACGCGCCGCAGCGGGCGGTCGTGCGGTGGATGACGGTCTCGCGGTCGGCCGCGTCGAGGCGGCCGAAGCTCAGCATCGACGCGCCGATCTGGCGGAAGCGGTCGAGGAGGACGTCGTGGTGGGCGATCGTCCGGAAGAGCGCCAGCGGCGGGGCGTCCACGGCGGGCGGGCGGGACCCCATCAGTCGTCGCAGTGCGTCCTCCACCCCGTCGGGGTACGGAGGCTGGAGAGGTTCGAGGCGAGGCGGCATGACCGAAGTGTACGCTTTGAAAATCGAACCGCAAGGCCGGATGCCCGCGTCACGCCACCCGATCAACGACCTGCTCGAGCTCCTCGGCCGGCGCTGGACGCTGCGGGTGCTGTGGGAGCTGCGCGACCAGCCGTTGCCCTACCGCAAGCTGCGCGCCGCCTGCGGCAACGTGTCGACGAGCGTGCTCAGCACGCGGCTGCGCGAGCTGCGCGACGCGGACATCGTCGAGCGCACCGAGGGCGACTACCGGCTCACCGAGCGCGGCGCGGCGCTCGGCGACCAGCTGCTGGCGCTCAACGAGTGGGCGCGGCGATGGGCCGAGAGCGCGGAGTAGCGGGCGCTACTTGCCGCGCTCGTCGCCGAGCTCGAGGACGGCGAGGAACGCCTCCTGCGGGACCTCGATGCGCCCGACCTGCTTCATGCGCTTCTTGCCCTCCTTCTGGCGCTCGAGGAGCTTGCGCTTGCGCGAGATGTCGCCGCCGTAGCACTTGGCGGTGACGTCCTTGCGGTAGGCCTTGACCGTCTCGCGGGCGATGATGTGCGAGCCGATCGCGGCCTGGATGGGCACGTCGAACTGCTGTCGCGGGATCTTCGCGCTCAGCTTCTCGGCCAGCGTGCGGCCGATCTCGTAGGCCTTGTCGCGGTGGACGACCATCGACAGCGCGTCGACCGGGTCGCCGCCCAGCAGCACGTCGAGCTTGGCGAGGTTCGACGGGCGCAGCCCGAGCACCTCGTAGTCCAGCGACGCGTAGCCGCGGGTGCGCGACTTCAGCTGGTCGAAGAAGTCCAGGACGATCTCGGCCAGCGGCAGGTCGTAGGTGATCTGCACGCGGTCGGCGCTGAGGTAGTGCATGCCCGAGTGCTCGCCGCGGCGCTCCTGGCAGAGCTCCATGACCGCGCCGACGAACTCCTTGGGGCACAGGACCGACGCCTTGATGTACGGCTCGCGGATCTCCTGGATGCGCGCCGGGTCGGGCATGTCGGACGGGTTGTGGACCTCGACCACCTCGCCGCTGGTCAGCGTCAGCTCGAAGCCCACCGACGGCATCGTGGCCATGAGCTCGAGGTCGTACTCGCGCTCCAGCCGCTCGCGCACGATGTCCATGTGCAGCAGGCCAAGGAAGCCGCAGCGGAAGCCGAAGCCCAGCGCGTCGGAGGTCTCGGGCTCCCAGGCCAGCGCGGCGTCGTTGAGCGACAGCTTCTCCAGCGCGTCGCGCAGGTCCGGGTAGTCGTCGTTGTTGATGGGGAACAGCCCGCAGAAGACCATCGGCTTGACGTCGCGGTAGCCGGGCAGGGCCTCGGTCGCGCCGTGGCGCTTGGTCGTCAGGGTGTCGCCCACGCGGAGCTTGGTGACGTCCTTGATGCCGGTGATGAGGTAGCCGACCTCGCCCGGGTGCAGGGCCTCGACGGGCGTCATCGCCGGCGTGAAGAACCCGATGTCGTCGATGTCGGCCTCGGTGCCGGCGGCCATCGCGCGGATCGCCTCGCCCTTGGTGAAGACGCCGTCGACGACGCGGATGTAGGCCACCACGCCGCGGTACTGGTCGAACTCGGAGTCGAAGATCAGCGCACGCGGCGGCGCGTCGCGGTCGCCCTCCGGCGGCGGCACGCGCTTGACAAGCTCCTCGAGGACCTCCTCCACGCCCTCCCCGGTCTTGCCGGAGATCGTGAGGATCGACTCGGCGTCCTCGCCGATCAGCTCGGAGACCTCGGCGGCGACGCGCTCGGGCTCGGCACCGGGCAGGTCGATCTTGTTCAGGCACGGGATCAGCTCGAGCCCGGCGTCGACCGCCAGGTAGGTGTTGGCGACCGTCTGCGCCTCGACGCCCTGCGACGCGTCGACCACCAGCAGCGCGCCCTCGCAGGCCGCGAGGCTGCGCGAGACCTCGTAGGTGAAGTCGACGTGGCCGGGCGTGTCGATGAGGTGGAACTGGTAGGTCTCGCCGTCGCGCGCCTCGTAGAAGACGCGCACCGCCTGGGCCTTGATCGTGATGCCGCGCTCGCGCTCGAGCTCCATGGAGTCCAGCAGCTGCTCGCGCATGTCCCGCGAGGCGACCGTCTTGGTCATCTCGAGGATGCGGTCGGCCAGCGTCGACTTCCCGTGGTCGATGTGGGCGATGATGCAGAAGTTGCGGATGTGGGCCTGGTCGGCCATGCGGCCCGACAGGGTAGTGCGCGGGCTCAGACGGGCAGCGCCTGCTGCCCGCCGCCGGTGTCGCGGTCGAGCACGACGCCGTCGCGGCCGTCGGCCTTGACGACGTAGAGGGCCCGGTCGGCGCGGGCGAGGACGGACGGGTCGGACTCGCCGGGGCGGCGCACTGCGACGCCGATGGACACCGTCACGGGCGAGCCGCTCTCGGCCACCGCGTCGCGCAGGCGCCGGCCGGCCTCCAGCGCCTCGGCGTCGCCGTCGACGTGCAGCAGCGCCGCGAACTCGTCGCCGCCGATGCGGAAGACCCGGTCACCGCGGCGGACGCCCCGGGACAGCGTCGTGGCCAGGCGGCGCAGGAGGTGGTCGCCGGCCTGGTGGCCCTGGGTGTCGTTGAAGCGCTTGAAGGCGTCGACGTCGCAGAGCAGGACGGCGACCTGGCCGGCGTCGTCGCCCGAGGCGCGCAGCGCGTCGTGGAAGCTGGCGTGGTGGCCGAGGCCGGTCAGCGGGTCGGTCGCCGCCTGGACCTGCAGCTCGTGCAGGGCGATGGCCGTGCGCAGCGAGCTCGAGGCCTGCGCGGTCAGGAGCTCCAGCAGCTCGACCTGCTCGCCGTCCAGGCGGATCTTGGGCCGCTCGTCGGCGAGGATCAGCACGACCAGGGTGTCCTCGACGGGCGCGCCGAAGGCGGCCAGGCTCTCGGCGCCGGCGCCGCGCAGCGACGCCATGCCGGTGGCCATGCCGTCGCCGGGCGCGGCGACCGTGTAGCTCGAGCTCCCGGTGCGGACGAAGCCGACGATCGCGCGCAGCGCCTCCTGAGGGGCCTCGAGCAGGACGCCGGCCAGCGGGCCGCGGGCGGCGCGGGGCTCGATGCGGTCGTCGGGGTGCACGCACAGCAGCGCGCCGGAGGTCAGCGGCACCGCGTCCAGCGCGGCGGCCAGCACCTCGCGCTCGATGTCGGCGACGTCGGTCATCGCCGCCAGCCGCACGGCGTGGCGGGCCAGCTGCTGGGCGGGCGACTCCGGCGGCGGGCCGCCGAGCGCCTCGATGCGCGCGGCGAGGGCGCGCGCGGCGGCCCGCACCTCCTGCGCCTCCTCGTCGCCGATGGGCCGGTCGGCCTCGACGTTGACAACGCCGGCGAGCAGACCCTCGACGCGCAGCGGGACGCACAGCTCGGCGGCGACGCCGTCGCCGGCCTCGAGGTAGGTGCCGTCGCGCCGCACGTCGCGCAGGAAGGACTCCTGCCCCGTGGCGAAGGTCGTGCCGATGACGCCCGTGTTCGGCAGCATGCCGTCGCGGATCTGCCAGTAGCCGTGGACGGCCTGGCAGCGCAGGCGGCCGCCGCGCTCGAGGTAGACGCTGGGCAGCAGGCCGCGGGCGGCGAGGGCCTCGACGACGGCGCGGCAGGCCGAGCCGACGTCGTCGGCGGCGCGCAGCGTCACGCCCAGGTCCTCAACCATGCACGCGGTGCATCGGCACGGCGCGCGCGGCCCTGTAGTGCGGCTACCCCCCTTGTTCGCGCCCGCGGCGGCGCTATACGAGGTCGCGGACCTGGGCGGCCTCGGGCACGCGCATGGCGATCACCAGCGCGACGTAGACCGCCAGGCCGGCGAGCAGGCCGCCGCCGACCGAGACGACCTGGCCGAGCAGGCTGCGCCCCGCCGCCTGGTCGAGCACGTACCAGGCCCCGTAGGCCGTGGCGCCGAACGCCGCCGCGGCGACCGTCATGCGCGCGACCGCGTTCGCCGTCTCGCGCCCGGCCAGCCGGCCGTGGAGGTGGCGGCGCAGGACCGCGCCCTGGGCGAAGGCCATCACCAGGCTCGACGCGGCGGTGCCGACGACGATGCCGGCGATGCCGAACGGCTTGTAGAGCGCGACCGAGACGGCGATGTTGACCGTGATGTTCACGACGGCCAGCTTGGTGGTGTCCCACGGGCGCTGGAGGCTGAAGAAGGTCCGCGTCAGCAGGAGGTTCACGCCGCTGAAGGGCAGGCTGAAGCTGAACCAGAACAGCGCGGTGGCGACCTGGTCGGTGGACTGCGCGTCGAAGGCCCCGCGCTGGTAGACCAGCCGCGTGATCGGCTCGGCCAGCGCGATCGTCGCCGCGGCGGCCGGGAGCAGCAGCAGGAAGATCAGGCGCGTGCCGTTGGAGCACAGGTCGCGCAGGCCGTCGAGGTCGCGGCGGGCCGCCAGCCGGCTGAGCGCGGGGAACAGCACCGTCGCGATGGCGACGCTGAACATGCCCTGGGGCAGCATGTAGATGCGGAACGCCGCGTCGATGGCGCGCGGCGCCTCCTCGGAGACCAGGGCGCCGAGGACCGAGTTCACCAGGACGTTGAAGTTGATGAGCCCGAGGCCGATCGTCACCGGCAGCATCAGGACGAGCACGCGCCTGACGCGCGGGTCGCGCCAGTCGAAGTGGATCTCGAGCTCGAAGCCCACGCGGCGCAGCACCGGCAGCGCCATCGCGAACTGCACCGCGGTGCCGGCCAGCACGCCGATCGCGTAGGCGTACATCTCGTCGTCGCCCTCGAACAGCGGCTTGGTGCCGATGAGGAACGCCATGATCACGACGTTCCAGACCAGCGGGGAGATCGCCGGGATCGTGAAGTGGGCGTAGGCGTTGAGGATTCCGACCACCAGGCCGTTGAGCTCGAGCAGCAGGACCACCGGGAA
>JACRMD010000019.1 GCA_016215085.1 Solirubrobacterales bacterium
GCTAGCCCTGGGCCTCGGGCTCGAGCAGCCCGCGCTCGAGGGCGTAGCGGACGAGCTCGGCGCGGGTGCTGCGCCGCAGCTTCTGCTGGATGTGCGCGCGGTGGGCCTCGACGGTGCGCACCGAGAGGTACAGCTGCTTGCCGATCTCCGCGTTGGTGTGGCCCAGCGCGATCAGCCTGAGGATCTCGACCTCGCGCTCGGTCAGGTCGTCGGGCGGCCCGGGCTCCTCGGGCGGGGCCGCGGCGAGCTGGGCGCCCAGCCGCGGGTTGAGGTACACCTGCCCGGTCGCGGCGAGGCGCACCGCCTCGACCAGCTCGGCGTCCGCGGCCTCCTTGAGGACGTAGGCCGCCGCGCCGGCGGCGAGCGCGCGGCGGGCGAACTGCGGGTCCTCCTGCATGGTGAGGATCACCACGCGCGTGTCGGGCGAGCCGGCCTGCAGGTCGGGCAGCGCCTCGAGGCTCGAGCTGCGCCCGCCGCCGGGCATGTTGAGGTCCAGCACGAGCACCGTCGGACGGTGTGCGCGGGTCTTGTGGATCGCCTCGTCCACGTCGCCGGCCTCGGCGACGACACGCAGTCCGTCCTCCGCGTCGAGGAGCAGCCGCAGGCCGCTGCGGACCACCTGGTGGTCGTCGGCAAGGACGATCGTGATGTCGCCGTCGTCAGGCATCAGGGGCAGCGTACTTCCCCGCAACGACGTGGTGGGGCGGCACGGATGGAGCACCCCCCGGGGCCTGGCACCGTGGCGCCATGCAGCGACACGATCACGATCCCCTCCGGGTCGTCATCGCGGGTGGCGGGGTGGCAGCGCTCGAGGCCCTGGTCGCCCTCCGCGCGATGGCCCCGGGCCGCATCGAGCCCCACCTGCTCTCGGCCTCCGAGCACTTCACCTACCGGCCGCTGCAGGTGGGCGAGCCCTTCGGCCTCGGCCGCGCGCATCGCTACGCGCTGCCCGAGCTGGCGCCCGCCCTCGGCGCGCGCTTCGTGCACGACGCCGTCTCCGGCGTGGACCCCGAGGCCCGCGCCGTGACGATGGCCGGCGGCGGCGAGCTCGGCTACGACGTGCTGGTCGTGGCCGTCGGCGCGCGCGCCCACCCGGCGTTCGAGCACGGCGTCTCGTTCGACCGCGAGACGTCCCCCGACGACGTGGACGACATGCTCCACGACATCGCCGACCAGCTCGCCCCGCGCGTGGCCGTCGTCGTGCCCGACGGCGTGACGTGGCCGCTCCCCGCCTACGAGCTCGCGCTGCTGACCGCCGCGTGGGCGCCGCCCGGCACCGCGGTCACGCTCGTCACCCACGAGCCCGCGCCGCTGGCGCTCTTCGGGTCGGCCGCCTCGGCCGCCGTCGCGCGCGCCCTCGACGAGGGCGGCGTGTCGGTCCGCTGCGGCGTGCACGCTGACGTGGTCACCCCGACCGCGCTGCGCGCCGGCGGCGCGTGGCTGGAGGCCGACCGCATCATCGCGCTGCCGCGGCTCTCGGGCCCGCACGTCCACGGCCTGCCCGCCGATGCGCACGGGTTCCTGCCCGTCGACGCGCACGGCCGCGTCGCGGGCGTCGAGGACGTCTACGCCGCCGGCGACGGCACCACCGTCTCCATCAAGCAGGGCGGCCTCGCCGCGCAGCAGGCCGAGGCGGTCGCCGTGCAGCTGGCGGTCCGCTCCGGCGCCGACACGTCCGTCAAGCCGCTGCGCTCCGTCCTGCGCGGCGTGCTGCGCACCCGCGGCGGGCCGCTGTACCTGCGCGCCGAGCTGCACGACCCCGAGGGGACCTCCACCGCGTCCGACCAGCCGCTGTGGTGGCCGCCCAGCAAGATCGCCTCGCGCTGGCTGGCGCCGCATCTCGCGCGCCTGGACGCCGAGGCGCAGAGCGTCGGCACCTTCCCCTCGCCGCGGGTCGTACGCTGAGGCGCATGGCAGAACCGCTCCACGTGCTCGTCGCCGGTGCGGGCGTCGCCGGCGTCGAGGCGCTGCTGGCCCTGCGCGACCTCGGCCGCGACCGCGTCCGCCTGACCCTGCTGGCCCCCGGCGACGAGTGGGTGTCACCGCCGCTCGCGGTCGGCGAGCCGTTCGGCGCGGCGCACGCGGGCCGCTACCCGCTGGGCGACCTCGTCGCCCGCACCGGGGCGCGCCACGTGCGCGGTGCGCTGGAGTCGGTCGACGTCGCCGGCCACCGCGTCCGCACCGACCGCGGCGAGGAGCTGGCCTACGACGCGCTGGTCCTCGGGCTGGGCGCCGACCCGCAGCCGGCCTTCGAGCGCGCGACGACGTTCAACCCGTTCGCGCCCGACGCCGTGGCGGGGCTGCTGCGCGACATCGAGGAGGGCTACGTCCACAAGCTCGCGATCCTCGTGCCCGCCGAGCCGCACTGGCCGCTGCCCGCCTACGAGCTCGCGCTCCTGACCCGCCGGCAGGCGACCGGGATGGGCCAGGACCACGTCGAGATCACCGTCGTCACCGCCGAGGACGCGCCGCTGGGCCTGTTCGGCCCGCGCTCGTCGGAGGCGGTGGCCGAGGAGCTCGAGGCGGCCGGCGTGCGCGTGGAGAGCGCGGCGCACGTCGAGCTCTCCCCCGGCAGGGCGACGACGGTGGCGCTGGGCCCCGGCGGGCGCAGCTTCGACGTCGATCGCGTGCTCGCGCTGCCGCGGCTGCAGCCGCGCGCCGTGGCGGGCGTCCCCGCCGACGAGGACGGCTTCCTCGCGGTCGACGAGCACAGCCGCGTGCGCGGCGCCGACGACGTCTACGCCGCGGGCGACGGCACCGACTTCCCGGTGAAGATGGGCGGCATCGCCGCGGCGCAGGCCGACGCGGCCGCCCACCACATCGCCCATCGCGCCGGCGCGCGCGACGGCGAGCCCGAGCCGTTCCACCCGATCCTGCGCGGCATGCTCATGGGCGGCGAGCAGACGCGCTGGATGCGCCGCGACCTCGACACGCCGCCGGAGCACGAGGCGGTCGCCGACCACGCGCTGTGGTGGCCGCCCGGCAAGATCGCCGGGCGCTACATCGCGCCGTACGTCGCCGCGCTCGAGAAGGCCGGCGCTCAGCGCGCCGCCACGTAGAGCGACTGGGCGGCGACGCCGAGGCGGCCGCGCGGGTCGCGCAGCACCGAGGTCGCCTGGCCGATGCCGGCCGGGTCGAGGTCGGTGCGCGCGTCGAGCGCCACCCACTCGCCCTCGGGCTCGCGGTGCAGGTGCACCGAGAGGTCGGTGTTGACGAAGAGGTGCTCGTCCCAGTCCAGGACGCGGCTGACGCCGTTGCCGAAGTCCGCCGCGGCGACCGCGCGCTGCAGCGGCGTCGGCGCCTCGCCCGCCACGAGCGGCCGCTGCAGGCGGAACCACGTCAGCGCCGGGCCGCTCTCGCCGAACGACCCGCGCACGAAGCGGATGTCCATGGCGGTGCGGTGGAAGCCCTGGGCCTCGCCGGCAACCGGGAACGGCGCGTGCTCGGCCTCCTCCGGGCCGGGCACCGGGCGCTCCGGCGCGGCGGCAGGCACCGCCTCGTCCCCGGCGCGCAGCCGCACCGCGCGGGCGCGCAGGACGTCCTCGCCGTCCGCGCGCAGCGTCGCCTCCAGCAATTGCAGCCGCCGGCCCCCGCGCACGACCTCGGCGTGGACGGTCACGGGCGCCAGCGGCACCGCCTTGAGGAACTCGACCGTCAGCCGCGCGACGCGCATCGGCCCGGGCGCATCGGCCCGCTCGACCGCGCGCGCCAGCAGCGCCGCGGGCCCGCCGCCGTGCATCGCGTCGGGGTCCCACGGCCCCCGGGCGTGGCCCGACGGGACGAACGCGTCGCCGTCGGGCGTGAAGACGGCCTCGCTCACCGCAGCTCCCTCCGGACCACGACCTTCAGCCCCGACCACGTGTCGTCGATCGCGCAGACCTTCACGTCGACCAGCCCCGTCGGCAGCACGACGTCGCGCACGACGTCCTCGGTCACGTCGGTCGCCACGCCCGAGCTGCGCTTCGGCCACGCGACCCACACCATCCCGTCGGGCGCGATCGCCCGGCGCAGCGCGTCCAGCCGCCGCTCCAACGCGCGCCGCTCGGTGACGAACGCCAGAACGAGGTCCTTGCGGCCGCCGAGCCGGGTCGCCACGTCGACGCCGTCGGGCAGGTCGTCGATCGCGAACCCCGCGGGCGCGTCGAGGAACGCGGCCTTCATGCCCGGCTTGAACCCGAGCTTCCGGGCGAGCGGCGTGCCGCTGTAGCCGGCCGTCACGCGAAGGCCCCGGCGGCGAGCTCCGCGATGACCTTCGACAGCTGGCCGCCCTGCCACGCGATCGGGCTCTGGCCCTCGTCCTCGACGACGAGGCGGGCGCCGGGGATGCGGCGCGCGTACTCCTCGCCGACGACGAGGGGATGACCTGGGTCGGCCTCGTCGCGGTCGGCCACGACGACCGTGGGCGCGGAGACGTCCGCGAGGTCCTCGACGTCGAAGGGCGCCGAGCGCGGCACGGCGCGCAGCGCGTCGGCGACCGCCTCGGGGTGGTCGTGGACGGCGAGGCGCTGGCGGATCACGCGGAAGACGGTCTCGCGCCACGCGTCCGGCACGCCGGGGTCGCCGTAGGCGGCCACGAAGCCCTCGACGCCGCCGGTGCGCAGGCCCGCGCTCAGGCGGTCCCAGCGGTCGAGGTCGGGCGGTGCGAGCTCGGGGTGGTAGGCCGGCGTGACGACGACCAGGCCGGCGACGCGCTCGGGCGCGTGCAGCGCGACGCGCAGCGCGGTGTGCGCGCCCATCGACGCGCCGGCCAGCACCGCGCGGTCCAGGCCCGCGTCGTCGAGCACGCGCACGAGGTCGTCGGCGAGGTCGGCGTAGGTGTAGGCCTCGGGCGACGGCGCGGGGTCCGAGGCGCCGTGGCCGCGGGCGTCGTAGGCCAGGACTGGAGGAGGACCACCGGGGTGCCCTCCCCGGCCCGGGCGAGGTGCAGCTGCACGGGCTCTACCCTAGGGGCATGGCCGTGATCGACGTCTCCGAGCAGGACTTCCAGCAGCAGGTCCTCGACAAGTCCCACGAGGTCCCCGTCGTCGTCGACTTCTGGGCCGAGTGGTGCGGCCCGTGCCGCATGCTCGGGCCCGTCCTCGAGCAGGAGGCCAACAGCCGCGAGGGCGAGGTCGTACTGGCCAAGCTCGACACGGACGCCAACCCGCGCATCTCCCAGGCCTTCCAGATCCAGGGCATCCCCGCGGTGAAGGCCTTCAAGGACGGCAAGGTCGTCGCCGAGTTCGTCGGCGCGCAGCCGCCGGCCAACGTCAAGCGGTTCTTCGACGGCCTGGTGCCCACGGAGGCCGACGCGCTCGTCGCCGCCGGCGACGAGGCCTCGCTGCGCCGCGCGCTCGAGCTCGAGCCCAACCGCAAGGACGCGATCGTCCGCCTCGCCGGCAAGCTGCACCTCAAGGGGCACTCCGACGAGGCGCTGGAGCTGCTGGGCAACGCCGAGGGCGACTTCGCGGCCGACGGCCTCGCTGCGCGCATCCGCCTGCAGCAGGACCCCGAGGCCGGCCTCGACGACGCGTTCGCCGCGCTCGACGGCGGCGACCCGAAGCGGGCGGTCGACCTGCTGATCGAGGCGCTGCCCGAGGCCGACGGGCGCAAGGACGACATCCGTCAGGTCGTGGTCTCGATCCTCGACGCGTTCGGCGTCGACCACCCGTTCGCGCGCGAGTCGCGCCGCCGGCTCGCCGCCGCGCTGTACTAGGGGCCCGGCGCGGCCACCAGCCGCGCCAGCCGCAGCAGCTCGGCGCGCACCCGCGCCGCGGGCACCGCGCGCTCGTCGAGCAGGTGCACGTGCAGCGCCGCCGTCAGCGGGGCGAGCACGAGCTCGGCCAGCACGCCGGCGTCGGCGTCCGGGTGCAGCTCGGCCAGCAGCACCGCGACGTGCTGCCGCCATGCCGCGTGCGCGCCCGTGAGGTAGCGCGACGTCGGCGCGCCCTCGTCGGCGGCGACGAGCACCTCGCGCTGCTCGGCGGTCAGCCGGTGCAGGGCGTCCACGAACGCGACGAGCCGCTCGGCCGCCGGCGCGCCGGGCCCCAGCGGCGGCCGGCCCCGCAGCACCCGCTCCTGCAGGCGGCGCTCGCGCTCGTCGACCAGCGCCAGCAGCAGCCCCCGCTTGCTGCCGAACGCCCGGTACACGGTGCCCGGGCCGACGCCCGCCGCGGCGGCGACGGCCCCCACGCGCAGCGCGGCGGCGCCGTCGCGCTCGACGGCCTCCTGGGCCGCCTGGAGCACGGCGGTGCGGTTGCGCTGCGCGTCGGCACGGCGTTCGGCCACGGCGGCAGTCTCGCAGAACCGGAACGCGCTCCGCTAGGGTGGGTGGACATAAGCGGAACACGTTCCGGAAAGGACCCCTCCTCCCCATGCCCCGCCTGCTGTTCGTCAACGCCTCGCCGCGCGGCGCGCGGTCGGAGTCGCTGCGCATCGCCCAGGCCGTCCTGGCGAGCGCGCCCGCCCGCTACGCCGTCGACCGCCTGGACCTCTTCGCCGATCCGCTGCCGCCGTTCGCCACCACGGAGG
>JACRMD010000291.1 GCA_016215085.1 Solirubrobacterales bacterium
CTCCGCCGCGGCGCGGGCGGCCCGGCGCGACGCGACGGCCGCGTCGCCCAGGATGCGGCGCTGCTCGGCGGGCGCCTCGGGGATCAGCGAGGCGGTCGCCTCGCCGAGCTTGAGGTGCGCCTGCGCCAGGCGCTCGAGCTCGTGGGCGAGGCGGGCGAGCGGGTCGTCGTGGGCGTCCATGCCCCTCCGATGGTGGCACCCGGCGCCGGCGCGCACAATCGAACACGGCCCGCGGACGACGCGGGGCGTCCAGGCGTTTGTCGCGCGGGCGTCCGCCGACGGACGCTGGCGGACAACCGAACCCCCGTTGGCGGATCGCTCCCATCCCTCCGGAACCCGGGGTGCGGGACACTCGGCGCGATGGACCGGACCGTCCTGATCGTCGACGACCACGCGGGCTTCCGCGCGCTGGCGCGCAAGCTGCTGGCCGCCGAGGGCTGGGAGGTCGTGGGGGAGGCCGGCGACGGCGCCGAGGCCCTCACCGAGGCCCGGCGGCTGCACCCCGAGCTCGTCCTGCTCGACCTCAACCTGCCCGACGGCAGCGGGCTCGACGTCGCCGAGCGGCTGGCGGCGACCGATCCGGCGCCGCAGGTCGTGCTCACCTCGACGCACGACGAGGACGAGCTGCACGAGCTCGCGCGCGCCCGGCGGGCGACCGGCTTCGTGCCCCAGCGCCTGCTCTCCGGCGCGCGGCTGGAAGCCGTGCTCTCCGGCCGGTAGCCTCCCGCGCCGCGGGAGGTGCTGGCCACGGATGACCACGCACCCCGACTCCCCTGCCCTCAGCCTCCCTCCGGAGCTGCACGCCGTCCTCGACGCCGCACTGGACTGCGTCGTGGCGATGGGCGCCGACGGCCGCGTCGTGCTCTTCAACGCCGCCGCGCAGCGCACCTTCGGCTACACCGCCGAGCAGGCGGTCGGCGCCGACATGGCCGAGCTGCTCGTCCCGCCGTCGCTGCGCGCACGCCACCGCGACGGCGTCGCCCGCCACCTCGCGGGCGGGGCGCCCGCGGTGCTCGATCGGCGCATCGAGATCACGGGCCTGCGCGCCGACGGCAGCGAGTTCCCGGTCGAGCTCACCGTGACCCGCCTGCGCGGCGCCGAGCCGGTCCTCTTCGTGGCCTACCTGCGCGACATCACCGACCGCAAGCTCGCCGAGGCCGAGCTGAAGGCGTCGCGGATCCGGATCGTCGAGGCCGCCGACGCCGCCCGCCGGCGGATCGAGCGCGACCTCCACGACGGCGCTCAGCAGCGGCTCGTCATGCTCGCGCTGCAGCTGCGCATCGCGCGCGGGCGCGTCGGCGACGGCGACGAGTCGGCGGCGCTGCTCGACGAGGCGCTGGCCGAGCTCGACGGCGCGACCGCCGAGCTGCGCGAGCTCGCCCGCGGCATCCACCCGGCCGTGCTGACCGAGGGCGGCCTGCACCCCGCGCTGCGCGCGCTGGCCGCCCGCAGCGCCGTGCCCGTCGTCCTGCAGGAGGTGCCCGACGCGCGCTTTGCCGCCTCGGTGGAGGCGACGGCGTACTTCGTGGTCGCCGAGGCGCTGACCAACGTCGCCCGCCACGCGTGCGCCGAGCGCGCGACGGTCGTCGTCCGCGAGGAGGCCGGCGCGCTCGTGGTCGAGGTCCGCGACGACGGCTGCGGCGGCGCCGCGGGGGCCGGCGGCACGGGCCTGCGGGGGCTCGACGACCGGCTCGCCGCGCTCGGCGGGCGCCTGTCCATGCAGAGCCCGTCCGGGGAGGGCACCACCATCCGCGCGGAGATCCCATGCGCATCGTGATCGCCGACGACGCCGTCCTGCTGCGGGAGGGCGCCGCCCGCCTGCTCGAGGACGCCGGCTTCGAGGTCGTCGGCCAGGCCGGCGACGCCGAGGAGCTGCTGCGCAAGGTGCGCGGCCACAAGCCCGACGTCGCGATCGTCGACATCCGCATGCCGCCCGGCGACGGCGCCGAGGGCCTGCACGCCGCCCTGCAGATCCGCGAGGAGCTGCCCGCCGTCGGGGTGCTCGTACTCAGCCAGTACGCGGAGGAGCACTACGTCACGCGGCTGCTCGAGCACGGCGCCGAGGGTGTCGGCTACCTGCTCAAGGACCGCATCAGCGACGTCGAGCGCTTCACCGAGGCGATCCGCCGCGTGGCCGAGGGCGGCTCGGTGCTCGACCCCGAGGTCGTGTCGCTGATGCTGGGCCGCAAGCGCGCCAACGGCCTCGAGGAGCTGACCGAGCGCGAGGAGGAGGTCCTCGGGCTGATGGCCGAGGGGCTGACGAACAAGGGCATCGCCGAGCAGCTGTCGGTCAGCGAGCGCGCCGTCGAGCGCCACGTGACGAGCATCTTCGCCAAGCTCGACCTGCCCGCCGGCGCGCACGACCACCGCCGCGTGCTCGCCGTCCTGCGCTACCTCGGCTAGGCCGCCGCCGCCAGCGCCGCGCGCTCGACGCGGCCGTCGTCGTGGAGCAGGTGGGCCTCGTCCTCGCGGCAGACGACGCGCCGCGCGGGGGAGCCGGTCGCCTGGGCGGCGATCAGCGCGGCGGCGATGCGGTGCACGTCGCGGACCAGCCCGATGCGGAACAGCGACCGCGTCTCGTTGGCCACGCGGCCGTCGCCCGCGCGCAGGACGACGCGCAGGTCGGGGTTCAGCGACAGCGCCGCCATCGCGATCGCGACGTTCTCGAGGTCGTCGGCGGTGACGGCGGCCAGCGCGCACGCGCGGTCGAGCGAGAGGCGCCGCAGCAGCGAGGGGTCGGCGCCACGGCCGAGCACCACCGGCAGGCCGCCCTCGCGCGCGACGCCGACGTTCTCGCCGTCGTCGCGGTCGTCGACCCCGACGACGCCGATGCCGCAGCGCCGCAGCAGGAAGCACAGCCGCAGGCCGACCTGGCCCATGCCGACCACGACGACGTGGTCGCGGCGCGGCACCGCGCGCCGGCCCCAGATGCCGGTCAGCCGCCGGCTGATCACCCGGTTGACCAGGCCGGCGGTGAACGCCGCCTCGAAGACCAGCGCGCACAGCATCGTGACCGTGATGAACACCTTGAACGGCTTGGGGCCGTCGGCGACCTTGTCGTTGGGGTCGACGCTCACCAGCGTCTTGGCCGCGCCGTAGCTCGCGTCGACGGCGCCCTGGCCGAGCACCGCCATCGCGCCGAAGGTCTCGAGCAGGAACGTGGTGACGAGGCCGAGCGCGCCGAACAGCAGCAGCTTCGCGCTCGGGTCGTGCGGCCGGAGCAGCGCGCTGCCCAGCGCCCGCACGCGCCGGCGCGGCGGCACCTCGATCGGCACCTCCTCGATCCGGTCGCCGGCGTCGCGCAGGCCGATCGCGTCCTCGTCGCCCTCGGCGCGCACGGCGGCGAGGTCGTCGCCGAGGCACGGGCCCGCCAGCGACGGCGCGACGATGTCGGCCATCGAGGTCACCTCGCAGCGCTCGATGCGCTCGTGGACCTGCGCGGCGGTCGTCGGGTCGAAGATCGTGACCAGCAGCGGGACGTCCTC
>JACRMD010000292.1 GCA_016215085.1 Solirubrobacterales bacterium
CGTGCGCGCGCTGCGCGACGACGCCGCGGTCGGCCACGTGGTGATGCTCACCGACGACAGCGAACGCGTCGCCCGTGCGATCGCGACACGCACCGGGCTCACCGAGTGGCGCGCGGGGCTGCTGCCCGAGGACAAGCTCACGGCGGTCCGGCGGCTGCAGGACGAGCACGGCGCGGTCGCGATGGTCGGCGACGGCATCAACGACGCGCCGGCGCTCGCCGGGGCCACCGTCGGCGTGGCGATGGGCGCGGCCGGCAGCGACGTCGCGCTGGAGTCGGCCCACGTGGCGCTGATGGGCGACGAGCTCGAGCGCCTTCCCGACGCGGTCGTCCACGGCCGCCGGGCGCTGCGGGTCATGCGCCAAAACGTCTCCGTCTCGCTCGGCTCCAAGCTGCTCTTCGTCGCGCTCGCCCCGCTGGGCTACGTGACCCTCGTCGTCGCGATCGCGGCCGACATGGGGATCTCGCTGCTCGTGACCCTCAACGGCCTGCGCCTGCTCGGGCGCGAGCGGGCGTGGCACCACTCCGCCAACCACGACAGGACCACCGACTCCGATGCCCGAGCCTGACAGCTGCGACCTGCTCTGCCTCGACCTGCCCAAGGCCGAAGCGCTGCGCCGCGACCTGCCGCCCGCGGAGGCGCTCGACGCCTGGGCGCAGCGCGGCAAGGCGCTCGCCGACCCGACGCGGCTGGCCATCCTCCTCGCCCTGCGGGACGCCGGCCGCTGCTGCGTCTGCGACCTCGCCTGGGTGCTGGGCAAGGACATGAAGCTGGTCTCCCACCACGTCCGGCTGCTCAGGGCGGCCGGCGTCGCGCGCTCGCAGCGGGAAGGACGCACCGTCATGTACGAGTTGACGGCGGAGGGTCGCGCGCTGACCGACGCCTTCGTGGGCGCGCAGCGCGCCGTCGCGTGACGGCGACGGCCGCCCTCGCCGGCTACCTGGTGTACCTGGCGCTCCTGTTCGGGTACCGCACCTGGGTGCAGCTCCGCCGCACCGGCTCCAGCGGCTTCCGCGGGCGCCCGGGCTCGGTTGGCGCAACTGGCCGACGCGCGCGCCGCGCTCGCACGACGCGACGACGATGCGTCCGCGCGATGCGCACCCATCTCGACGCCTTCGTGACGGCCGTCGCCCGCGCATCGAACCACCACGCCTTGGTCTGGCTGCCGACGGTCAGATCGACGTGCGCAGAAGCGCGGTGAGCCGGCCGGCCGCCTCAGTCGCTATCGGTTCCGCCCGTAGGCGATACTCGGCGTCGGAGCCGCGCGTGGGACGGCTCCTACCACGCGGCAGGCACGCAGGACAGGAAGCGAACCGCCAGCCCGCCCGTCCGTCCGGCCGTCGGCCAGTCCGATGCTCGGTCGTCAGGTCGACGTGACCAGCCATCCGCCGTCGTCCCGGGAGGGTGGCCCGGCGCGGTGCCGGGCCTATGGGTAGGACTCCCTGCGGATGGTTCGGCCGAGGACCGGCGGGATCTCGAGATGCACCGCCAGCCCGCGCTGCGTTCAGCCTGCGGTCGACTGCTCTCCGGCCCGGACCACGCGCGACCTGCCGGTGCAGACGTTGCCGACCGAGACCGCGCCGTCGGTGACGGTCACGGGCGTACCGCCGCAGGTCTCCTCGGCGAGCCAGCTGGTGCCGCGCACCGTCGCGACCGCCGACCGGCCGCGCGTCCGGAAGCGCCCGTGGTCGACGAGAGCCACCCCAACAGTTACGCCCTCAGACCAAGGCAACCCCACTGCGAAGTCCCAGCGGTAGATCACGGCTGTAGCGATCCTGTGCGATTCGCCTACGTCTTCATGCTTGATTTGGTCGGTACGGTGCGCGAAACGGGGTAGCCCCGTGACATGGCGCGGTCATCCGTTGTTGCGTTCGCCATCTCGGATCCTGTGTGCTTGCCGGACCTGGTCAGGTCGGTCGCCAGCCTGGGGACCGAACTCCCGCCGATACGACTGGCGGCCGGGACAAGCGTCGTCGCGTTCACCTGCGCGATGCCGGGTCCGTTGCTACGCCGTCGCGTCGAAGCGATGCTGCTCGAGGTGCTTGGCCCGGACTGGCACACCGTGTTGGAGCCGATGTGAGCCCGGTCGGGGCGCTTCGAGAGACGGCGTCACCTCTAGATCCAGCCGCGTTCGGCGGCGAGCAACACGGCGTTGGCGCGGTCCATCACGTCGAGCTTGTTGTAGATGTTGTGGCAGTGGCTTCGGATGGTGCTCGTGGAGAGCCCCAGGTCAGCGGCGATGCCCTTGTAGGTGTTCCCTGAGGCGAGGCCGCGTAGGACCCGTTCCTCCTTGGCGCTGAGGGGTGAGGGCTCGAGCGGACGCGGGACGGGGTCCATCGGCTGGGAGAGGTCGAACATCACGGCTCGGAGCTTCGAGGCGTCTACGCCCGCGCTTCGGCTCGCCTGCAGCAGCGCAGCGGGATCGACGGTTCGAGCGTGGGCGTAGCGGGCGAGGAGGTCAGCGAGCCGCACGATCCCCGCTGCTCCGGTCGCATCTGCGTCGTGGTGGCCCTGGACGGCTGCCACGAGGTCAGGGTGCAGTTCCCACCGGCGCAGCAGGACGCCCGCGACCAGCGTGTGGTCCATGCCGAGCTCTCGTCGTTCGGCCTGCACGCGCTGCTCGGGGGTCACCGCCCCGGCAAGTATCGCATCGGGATAGCGGGGGTACGCGTCCTCGAGGACCAGCTTGCCGATGTCGTGCAGCAAGGCGGCGGCCAGCAACTGGTCGCGGTCGTCGCGGTCCAGCACGCGCGCAACGCGTTCGGCCGCCTTCTGCGTGGCCAGGGCGTGGAGTCGGTGGTGCTCAGGAAGGACCGACCAACCGCTGACACGCTGGAAGAAGTCGGCAGTCGGGACCGCGAGTAGGACTTTGCGGCTGCGGTCGGGGCCGAGGAGGGTCAGTGCGTCCCCCACGCTGCCGGGACGCGCGCCCGGATCGATGCGCCCCGCGATGCGCAGCATCGCAGCCGTCAGCGCGACGTCGGACTCGATGAGTCGGACCAGTTCGATCGAGGGCTCGCCGCTCGAGAGCAGGTCGAGCGCGCGACCATGCGGTTCGCGCAGCGCGGCGAGACGGCCGACGCGGTCGAACGCGCCGAGGAGGGCATGGCCTGGGCGCCTGCCAGAAGCAGGAGCGGCGCGGCCCTCTGCCGAGCGCGGCAGCCTCGGCTCGCGCCCGCGCGCAGGGACGTTCGCGACCGCCGCGGGCGACGACCCCTGTGGGCCGGGCAACACCTCGAGGAGCGCACGGACGACCCCGGGGTCGAACTGCGTGCCTGCGCCGTCACGGACCTGTGCGAGGGCGGCAGCCGGCTCGAGCGCCTTGCGGTACGGGCGGTCGGAGAGCATGGCGTGGAAGGCGTCGCAGACCGCGATGATCCGGGCGGCGAGCGGGGCCGCCTCCCCAGCCAGGCCGTCCGGGTAGCCCTGCCCGTCCCATCGCTCGTGGTGCGCCCGAATCGCGCCCGCGACGTCGCCGAGTCCCGGGATGAGCGACAGCGCGTCGGCGCCCCACTCCGGATGGCAGCGCATGACGGCCCAGTCGTCCGCGCTGAGGGGGCCAGGCTTGTGCAGCACCCGGTCCGGTACGCCGATCTTGCCCAGGTCGTGAAGCCGGGCAGCGGTCAACAGGTCCCGGCACGCCACGGGATCGAACTCCATGCGACGCGCGATCAACAGGCTGAGCTCTGCGACCTCGTCGGTGTGACGGCTCGTGTATCCATCGCGGAGATCTAGCAGGCGGCCAAACGCCGCGATCCCCGCGTCCAGCGTCTCCTGGTCCGTGCGGCGCATCCTTGCGGCGTCGATCGCCGCTGCCGCGAGCCCAGCCAGTTCCTCGAGACCAGCGCCGATGTCGGCTGCAGCGCGAGCGTTCGCGGCGACCGCCGCCAGCTCGCCCCACGGCCCGATCGAGGACGCTATGACGGCGGTGGCCAGCCGGTCCTCCGGTCGTCCTGGCGATCGCCCGGCCGGCGGGCGGAATCGCGCGCGGTCAGGTGCGGACGCGTCGGCGGCTGCGCGGAGCGCTACGTCGCCCGCTGTTGTCCCTCGCGCCAGGGTGCGGCCGAGCGCGCTTTCGCAGACACCATAGGCGGCAATGACCCGGTCGCGCCCCCCGGTCCCGCCAGACTGCACGACGAGTGCCCCGATGGCGTCAGGTGCACGGCAGGCGTGGCGGGCTATCCCGCGGATTGCCGAGTGGATCGTCGAATCATCGGATGCTGCGCCGGTCGCGGGCGCGTTGTTGGTCCGGGCCAGCACGCAAAGCACTCCTTATCGGTGCTTGCCGCCCTACCCGCATGCTGACCATCCGCGAACCGCGGCGAGCAGTTGCAGAAGATTCACCGCGCGAACTTGTGCGCTGAACTGGTCACGGTCACCGTTTCACAGAACCCCCGCCGCCGGCGCGCCGGCGGCGGCCCCCCAGTTGGGGCGACCGCGCGACCGGGTGAATCGAGCAGGCGAACGTCGTCCCTCACCGTGGTCGTCGGATCGCGGCGGCGCCTTGACCCGCGGGTGCATCGGGTCCGCCTACGCGACGAGCGCTCGGCTCCGGCGGTGCTGCGCGCACGGACGCGGGCCCTTGACATGCCCTCCCACCTGCGCTGCGGTGTATCCGAATATGGATACACCCGCGGGCGTGCCCCTGACACCGGCCGATGACCCGGGCGCAGGCTCCGCCCCTTCCGCGCTGGTCGCCCGGCAGCCCATCCTCGATGCGGCCGGCCAGGTCGTCGCCTACGAGTTGCTGTACCGGGGCGCGCCGGGCACCGGCGAGCGGGCGACCGCCCGGGTCATGCACGCGGCATTCGGCGACATCGGCCTCGAGAACCTCGTCGGGGCACGCCCCGCGTACATCAACGTGACGGCCAAACTCCTGCTCGACACCGGCGAGCTGCCGTTCCCGCCGTCGGCGGTGGTGCTGGAGCTGCTCGAGGACGAGACCGTCTCGCCCGACCTGCTGGAGCGGCTGCGCGAGCTCGCCGACGGCGGGTACGTGCTCGCGCTCGACGACTTCGTCTTCCGGCCCACCGCCGGCGACCTCCTGGAGCTGGCGTCCATCGTCAAGGTCGACATCCGCGCCGGCGGCCTCGAGCACATGCGCGACCAGGCCGCCCTGCTGGCCGGTCACGACGTCACCATGCTCGCGGAGAAGGTCGAGGACCAGCGCGAGTTCGAGGCCTGCCGCCGGATGGGCTACGAGCTGTTCCAGGGGTTCTACTTCTGCCGGCCCGTGACGGTCGCCGGTCGTCAGAGCCCTGTCTCGTAGCTGGGCGCCATGCAGGTCGCGGCGTCGCTGTCGCGCCCGGACGTGAGCTTCGAGGAAATCGAGGAGATCATCGGCTCCGACCCCGGGCTGTCGATGCGTCTGCTGCGGCTGCTGAACTCCGCCGCCTATCCGCTGCGTGCGCGCGTGGCCACCGTGCACCAGGCCCTCACCCTCCTGGGCCCTGCCGCGGTGCGCCAGTGGGGCATGCTGC
>JACRMD010000268.1 GCA_016215085.1 Solirubrobacterales bacterium
GGGCTGAACGGCTTGACCACGTAGTCGTCGGCGCCGAGCTCGAGGCCGACGATGCGGTCGACCTCCGTGCCGCGCGCCGTGACCATGATGATGGGGACGGCCGAGCGCGACCGCAGCTCGCGCGCGACGTCGCGCCCGTCGCCGTCGGGCAACGTCAGGTCCAGCAGCACGAGGTCGGGCGGCTCCTCGTCGAAGCGCCGCAGCGCGTCGGCCGCGGTCGCGACGACCTCCGGTGCGAAGCCCTCGCGCGCCAGCGCCTTGGCGAACGGCTCGGCGATCGACGCCTCGTCCTCGACCAGGAGGATCCGCGCCCCGGGGCCGTTCACGCCAGCGCCTCCTCGGGCAGCGGGGCGTGGCCCCGCGCGGCGTGCGCGCGCTCCAGGAGGTCCTCGTACTGGTCGGTCACCGCCTCCCAGGAGTAGCGCCTCGCGCGCTCCGTCGCACGGCGGCGGTACTCCTCCACCAGTCCCGGGTCGGCGAGGACCTGCTCCAGCCGGCGCACCAGCGCGGGCACGCCCTCGGCGCCCGAGAAGGTCAGCGCGGCGTCCCCGACGGTCTCCACGTTGGGCGCGTGGTCGTTGACGACGACGCAGTTGCCGGCCGCCATCGCCTCCAGGATCACGGGGTGCGTGCCGCCGACCTCGGTGGGCGCGACGAAGGCATAGGCATGGCGTTGGAGCTCCCAGTAGCCGCGCCCGTACACGTATCCGGGGAACACGACGCGCGGGTCGCCGCCGCGGCGGACCTGGTTGATGTACTCGTCCGCGTACGGCGCGCCGCCGACGACGACGAGCTTCATGCCGCGGGCCTGCTCGCCCGACACGTGGCTGAACGCCTCGACGAGCACGTGCGGGTTGTTCTCCGGCTCCAGCCGCCCGACGAACAGCAGGTAGCGCCGCGGCTCGAGCCCCAGGCGCTCGAGCATCCCGGTGCCCTCGTGGCCGGGGTCCTCGACGCCGTAGGGGATGACGCCGATCCGCCGGCCGTAGCGCATGGCGAACACGTCGGCGACGCGGTGGGAGTCGGTGATCGCCGTGTCGGCCCAGCGCGGCGCGCCGCGCTCGGCGAAGCGCAGGTACGCCTTGGCCACGCCCGGCCACTTCGAGCGGTCGGAGTCCAGCCCGTCGACGTTGATGACCGTCGGGATCCCCGCCGCGCGCGTGACGAGGCACAGCGGCGCGTTGCCGGCGATGAAGAACAGCGCCACGTCGGGCCGCTCGCGGCGCACCGCGTGGATGCTGGACAGCAGCGTGTGCGTGAACGTGTCGAGGTACTTGTTGCGCAGCGTCGGCAGGTGGACGAGCTTCGCCCCGCGCCACTCGCGCAGCCGCCGGTCGACGACGTGCGGGCGGCAGTAGACGACGACCTCGTGGCCGCGCGCCGTCAGGCGGCTCGCGAGCTGCTCGGCGGCCGTCTCGAACCCGCTGTAGGAGGCCGGGATGCCCCGCGTGCCCAGGATGGCGATCTTCATCGTGCGTGCCGCTCGACCGCGAGAGCATAGGCGCGCAGGTGCGCCCGCGCGGCAGCCTCCCAGGTGAACGCCGCCGCCCGCGCGCGGCCCCGGGCCGAGAGCTCGGCGTGGCGCGCCTGCGCCTCGCGCATGCCCGCGGCGAGGTCGTCGGCGAACAGGACCGCGTCGCCGCCGACCTCCTCGAGCGCCGGCGTGCGCCGCGCGACGACCGGCGTGCCCACCGCCATCGCCTCCAGCACGGTGAGGCCGAAGCCCTCGTGGCGGCTGGGGTGCACGAGCGCGATCGCGTGCGCGTGCAGCGACGCCAGCTCGCGCGGCGTGCAGCGGTGCCCGGCGCTGCCGGCGACGACCAGCGGCGGGGCGTCCGCGCCCAGCGACGCGTGCGCCGCCCGCAGCGCCGCGAGGTCCTTGCGCGGCTCGTCGTCGCCGACGTAGAGGAAGTGGCACGGGGCGCCGCGCGGCACGGCGGGCAGCGGCTGGCCGGGGCCGTGCGGGGCGACGACGACGTCGCGGAGGCCCCAGCGTGCGCGGACGTCGCGGGCGGTCGCCTCGGAGACCGCGACCACGGCGTCGGCGCCCCGCGCGGCCCGCCGGTGGGCCCGGCGCGCCCACGCGGCGAAGCGCGGGTCGAACGCCTCCGGCAGGGCCTCGAAGGCGAGGTCGTGGACCGTGACGACCTGGGCGACGCCGGCCGACCGCGGCGGCGCGAGCGCGGGCAGCGGGTGGTGCAGGACGTCGGCGCCGGCCCGGCGCGCGCGGCGCGGCAGCTCGGCCGCGGTCCACAGCCGGTCGAGCGCCAGGTTGCGCGCGCTGCGCCAGCCGCCCCCGCCCGGCGCGGGCCGCCGCGCGTTGGCGGCCTCGACGACGTCCACCCCGATCGACCGCAGCGCCCCGGCGATCTCCCGCACGTAGACGCCGGTGCCGCTGGGCCCGCGCAGCGCGAACGTCGTGTCGAGGAGGACCCGCACCGCGGTGATGCTCGCACCCGCAACGGCACCCCGCCCGCTACGGTCTCCCTTCTTGGTGGGAGGGCAAGGGTCATGAGGCTCCTGGCGGTGTGCCAGGTCGACGAGCCCGGCGGCGCCGAGGTGGCGCTGCTGCGGCTGCTGCCGCGGCTGGTGCGCCGCGGCTGGGACGTCACGCTCACCTCCCCGGGCCCGGGCGCGCTGGCGGAGGCCGGCTTCCCGTGGCTGCCGCTCGAGGTCGGCGGGCTGGCGCACGGCGCCGGCGCCCGCGCGGTGGCCTCGTGGCCGCGGGCGCGCGGGCTCTCCAAGGAGCACGACGTCACCTACCTCAACGGCACCGTCGCCGGCCGGCTGCTGCCCGCGCTGCGCGGCCACCGCACCGTCCTGCACGTCCACGACATCGTCGACCGCGTCCCGCGCCACTGGCAGGGCGCCGACACCGTGCTCGCCGCGTCGCAGGCCGTCGCCGACCGCCTCACCGGGCTGCGCCCGCACGTCGTCTACTGCCCGATCGAGCTGGACCTCGCGCCGGCGCCCGCGCCGTGGCCGCCCGGCGGCGGGCCCGTCATCGGCTTCGTCGGGCGCATCGAGCCGCGCAAGGGCCCGCTGGACCTCGCACTCGCCGCGCCCGCGATCCGCGCCGTGCACCCCGACGCGCGCATCGTGCTGCTCGGCGACGACACCTACGACGCCGACCCCGACTACGCCGCGCAGGTCCGCGCGGCCGACGGCGTCGAGCACCTCGGCCACGTCGCCGGCGCCGCCGCGGTGATGGGCCACCTCGACGTGCTCGTCGCCCCGTCGCGCCAGGAGCCGTTCGGCACGGTGCTCTCGGAGGCGATGGCCGCGGGCACGCCGGTGGTGGCGACCGCCGTCGACGGCCTGCCCGAGGTCGTCGACCACGACGTCACCGGCATGCTCGTCGTCCCCGGCGACGTCCCGGCGCTGGCCGCCGCCGTGCTGCAGGTGCTCGAGCGCCGCGACGCGATGGGCGCCGCGGCGCGCGAGGCGGTCCGCCGCTTCGACGCCGACGCCTACGCCGACCACGTCGAGCGCCTGCTGCTCGACCCGCCGGTCCCGGCCGGCCGCTTCAACCGCCGCGCGACGGACCGCAAGGAGGCCGCGACGTGAGGGTCGCCTTCGACGCGCGCGCCGCGTCGGACCCGCGCTGGATCGGCCGCTACGTGCGGTGCCTGCGCGACGCCCTGCAGGAGACCGGCGGGCCGGACGACGAGCTCGTCGAGCGCCACCGGCCCCGCAGCGCCGACGTCTTCCACTCGCCCTGGCTGGACGGCGCGCTGGTCCGGCTGCGCTGCCCCCAGGTCGTCACGCTCCACGACCTCGTCCCGCTCAAGCGCCGCAGCGAGTACCTGCGCACCGGCGTGCGCTTCCGCCTGCGCTACCTCGCCGTCCAGCGCGCCGACGCGGTGATCGTCCCGACCGAGGCGGTCAAGGGCGACGCGGTCGAGCGCCTGGACCTCGACCCGGCGCGCGTGCACGTCGTCCCCGAGGCGCCGGCGCCGGCCATGTCGCCGCGGCCGGCCGGCGAGGTCGCCGCGGTGCGCGAGCGCCACGGCCTGCCCGAGGACTACCTCGTGTGGGTCGGCGGCCTCGAGCACCCCGACCCGCGCAAGCGCGTCGCCGACCTGGCCGCGACGCCGCGGGGGCTGCCGCTGGTGCTCGTCGGCTCGGCCAAGACCTGGGCCCACGAGCTCCGCGACGGCCGCGACGACCTCCTCCTCACCGGCCACGTCGACGACGACGACCTCGCGGCCATCTACAGCGGGGCACGGTCGCTGGTCTTCCCCTCCGACGACGAGGGCTTCGGGCTGCCGACGGTCGAGGCGCTGGCGTGCGGCACGCCGGTCGTCGCCTGCGACCTCCCGGCGCTGCGCGAGGTGCTCGGCGACCGCGCGACGTTCGTCGACTGCGACGACCTCAGCGGCCTGGTGGCCGCGGCCGAGGCGGCGCGGCGGCCGGCGCCGCAGCCGCCGGCGTGGCGCTGGGAGGACGCGGCGCGGGCGACGTGGGACGTCTACCGCGCCGCCGCCGCCCGTTGAAACCCCCACGTTGCGGGGTGGCCCGGGGGCGCGGGGCGCGCCATCGTGGCCGGTCCCCATGCGCACGACCCTCCTCTCCCTGCTCGCCCTCCTCGTCCTCGCCCCGGCCGCCGGCGCCAAGGTGCGCGAGATGGACTACTGGCTGTCCTTCCACGCCACCATGAAGGAGGAGTGGAGCTTCGAGCAGCACGCGCGCAGCGAGTGCGAGAACGGCGACTGCCTCACCGACGAGGTCGGCAAGGGCCAGGCGACGATCACCCTCGGCACCAGCGTGCCGCGCAAGGTCCACGTCATGAGCATGGGCGGCAAGGTCCAGCCGATGATCGACACGGGCGTCAACCGCGGCCTGCCGCTCGTCGGCGAGGAGCTGCGCAGCGGCACCCACACCGTGACCTACAGCGGCGACCCCAAGTACGACGCCGCCAACCCCGACGAGGTCGCCGACACGTCGAAGTGCGGGCGCCGCACGCTGCGCACCGACCTCGCGTTCGGGTGGGACGGCCCCAACCGGCTGACGCCGTCGGTGATCGTCGACCCGCTGCTGGAGGGCTGCCCGACCGGGCCGCCGCGCAACGAGCACTGGGTGGACGACGAGGTCCCGTCGCTGTTCGGCCTCGCCGCGACGATCCAGCAGACGAAGTTCGCGCGCACCAAGCAGTTCACGGTGCGCGGCTCGAAGACCTTCACCGGCGTCATCGACGCGGCCAACGACCCGAGGTTCACCCGCTCCGGCCACCACCTGGTGACCTGGCGGTGGGAGGCCAGGTTCACCGTGTCGAAGCCGAAGCCGAAGAAGCGCCGGCGCTAGGCGGCACGAGCCCGAACGGCACGCGCCGGCCGCGGACCCGCCGCGCCTGCACGACGCGCCGGCGCCGCCGCGCCGCCGGCAGCAGCGCCAGCGCCTCGCGGTAGGCGGGCAGCAGCTCGCGCTCGCGCAGCAGCGCGTAGCCGAGCGCGGCGACCTCGTAGCCGAGGATCCACGGCGCGTGGCGCGCGAAGGACGCGGCCGTCTCGTTCTTGTAGGCCATGAGCAGCCGGTTGCGGAACTGCAGCCGGCGGTGCTCGGCCGGCA
>JACRMD010000269.1 GCA_016215085.1 Solirubrobacterales bacterium
CGGGGGCCGAGCCGCCGGCGTGCGACGTGAACGCGCCCGCGAGGTGGGACTCGCGCCCGCAGAGGTCGCGCGAGAGCCGCAGGGCGCCGCGCCTGCCGCCGTCCACGGTGAGCGTGAGCCGCCGCAGCGGCACGTCGGGCAGCCCCTCGAAGATGGTCTGGATCCGCCCGTCGGCGGTCAGCGCCACGCCGGCGCGCATCCGCAGCAGCCCGAGGTCGACGCCCATGCCCGGCAGGGTCGCGCCCGCGGCGGGCCGCAGCAGGTGCACCGGCCCGGAGAGCGGGAACGGCAGCAGCGCGGTGTCGGCCTCCACGCTGCCGAGCCGCGACGCCGGCGGGCACGCCCGCGCGGCGAACTGCTCGTCGCTGCAGAGCGTCGTGAGGTTCGCGAGGTCGATCCCCAGCCCGGCGGGCAGCGTCACGGCGGCGCGCCGCAGCGCCGCGGCGCCGTCGTCCTGCTCGACCGTGACGGCCAGGGGCGGGTGGGCGCCCTTGGCCACCTCGCCCGGCGCGCCGAGCGACGCCCGCATCCGCGGGCCGAACGGCAGCTCCGCGCAGCCCGTGGCCGCGTAGGGCGCCTCGGCCGCCACCGCCGTGCCGTCGACGGCCGTGATCGTCCCCCGCACCGCCTGCGCGGCGCACGACGTCGCGTTCTGCAGGAAGCCCTCGCGGTCGATGCGCAGCTCGATCGACCGGTAGGCGACCGGGATGCCCTCGACCGCCTGGGGCAGGCCCTCGGTGACCACGTCGATCCCGCCGTCGTCGCGCAGGGCCAGCCGCGCCAGCACGGCGACCGTGCCGAGGTCGAGCGCCGGCACCCTGGCCGACACGACCATCGCGAGCCCCGCCAGCGCGCCGTCGAAGCCGGACGTGAGGAACACGTCGCCCGACAGCGGCAGCGGCGCCTCGCCGGTCCCGACGGTCAGGGCGACCGAGCCGACGCGCGCGGCCGGCGGGCACCTGCCCTCGCGCGCGTCCGCGGCCGGGCACATCGCCACGGCGCCGAGCCGTCCGGTGAGCCCCGGCGGCAGCGAGACCGACATCCCGCCGAGCCGCAGCTGCCGGTCCGGCCGGGTCACGCGGACCGACAGCGCGGTCCCGGCGCCCGCACGCGCGTCGCTGACGTCCGCGGCCAGCGACGGCGTGAACGCCGGCGGCGCGCAGTCCACGGTCGTGAAGGTGGCCTCCGGCGTCACCGTCGGCTGCCCGGTCCACGGCGTCAGCGGCGCGCGCGCGATCCGCGGGCCGCAGGTCGGCGGCGAGGTCAGGGTCGCGTGCGGCCCACCGTTGTAGGTGAACGTGAAGCGCGTGAAGGGCACCTGCGGCGCGTCCTCGAACACGTTGAGGATCGCGCCCGTCCGCTGGTCGACCGTGACGTCGCCGATGAGCTTCAGGCGCAGCCGCGGGTCCTCGACCGAGACGAAGTTGCGCAGGCGCTGGCCCGGCCTGGGGACGCCGAAGTAGACCTTGCCGGTCAGCGGTTCCGCCAGCAGCGGGGTCTCGAACCGCACGCGGCCGATCTCCGACGAGGCCGGGCACGCCGGCGGCGCGTCGCGGCCGGCGCCGAACTGCTCCTCGGTGCACGGCTCGAGGCCCTGCGCCAGCGGCGGGTTGAGCGCCACGCCCTCCGGCAGCTGCAGCGCGACGCGGCGGATGTAGGCCTGCCGCCGCGCGATGCCGTCGGGACCGACGGTGTCGCCGTCCGGCAGCACGAGCGTCGCCGACGACTCGCCGGGCCGGTCCGCGGGCACCTCGAGGGGGTCGATCTCCAGCCCGGGGGTGTACGGCACGCGGTCGCAGTCGCGCGGCGTGAACCCGGCGCTCGCGCTGCGCTCCACGCCGGCGTACGAGCGGATGGTCACGGTGGTCGTGGCGGGGGCGTCGCAGCGCGTCGGCAGCGAGATGAACGGCTTGGCGAGCGAGGGGTGGTCGGCCTGGTCGCCCCACAGCCGCAGGCTCATGCGGGTGATCTCGAGGTCGCCGACCAGCGTCCGCGCGATGCCGCGCACCGTCGAGGTCAGCCCGGCGTCGGTCGTCCGCACGCGGATCGGGCTCTCCAGGCGCACCGGGATCAGCCCGAGCGCGTTGAGCTGGATGCCCAGCCGCGCCGGCTCGTTCCCGGCGGGCGTCAGGTTGTACACGTCGCCTGCGATGTCGGCGAGCGGGAACGGGAGCGTCGAGACGTCGGCCAGCGCGGAGCCCACCCGCGTCGCCGGGTTCGCGCAGCCCGCGGCCGCGAAGGTCGCCTGCGGGCAGCGCGGGGTGGCGTTCGGATCGCCCACGACCCCGGCCGGCAGGGCGATGTCCATGTCCTTCACATCGTCGCCGCCACCGCCCCCGAAGACGTCGCCGCCGCCGTCCATGCTGAACGACAGGCAGAAGTCGCGGTGCGCGCCGGCGGGCGCGTCGACGGGCGGCGCGCTGACGTTGCGGCACGGCTTGCCGGCCGCGATCGGGTGCGCGATCACGTTGGAAAGCCCCACCTCCGCCGCGGCCGGCGACGGCACCGCGAGCAGGAGCACGACGACGGTCATCCAACGGCGCACGGGACTCCCCCTTCCCCACCTGAACGTCAACGGACAGTAGGTCGGCCCGAAACCGGCTGTCAAGGCCGCGAAGTGGTGCGTTGGGGGGTTTCCCTGATGCGGCGCCGGCGGCGCGCGACCAGGATCCCCGGCTCCCTCTCCCCGACCCGAGGACCTCCACGTTGCACCGCACCAGCAAGGCCGTGTTCGCGGCCGCCCTGTGCAGCCTCGCGCTGCCCGCCGCCTCCCAGGCGGCCACGAAGGACGTCTTCGCCGGCTTCCCCGGCGCGCCGCCCAAGTCGATGCCCAAGGACGCCAACGTCGCGGCGTTCTTCCCGGGCACCGTCAAGATCGCCGCGGGCGACAGCCTGCGCCTGCAGCCGACCGGCTGCCCGGCGGTCACGGTCTCCAAGGCCGGCGACGTCCCGTCGTTCCTCTCGACCCTCGAGGCGACCCCCGTCGCCGGCGCCAAGGACGCGGCCGGCGCCGCGTTCTGGTTCAACGGGCAGCCGACGGCGATGGCCAACCCGGCCGTCTTCTTCGGCGCCAAGAGCCCGGCGACGTTCACCGGCAAGCTGCTGTCCTCGGGCTTCCCGATGGGCCCGGGCGCGCCGAAGCCGTTCGTCGTGAAGTTCCCGAAGGCCGGCACCTACACCCTGGCGTGCCCGCTGTTCGCCGGCATGGAGGGCACCGTCACGGTCCTGCGCAAGGGCGCCGAGGTCCCGTCCGCGAAGGCCGACATGGCCCGCGCCCGGCAGGCGTTCAAGAAGGCGCTGGCCCGCGTCAGGAAGCTCGACAAGCAGGCCGCGCCGGCCGGTGACGTCATCGTCGCGGGCCCCGACGCCGCGACCGGCGAGATGCTCTACCGCTTCACGCCCGCGGCCAAGACGGTGAAGGTCGGCACGCCGGTCACGCTCACGATGAGCACCGGCACGCGCGAGATCCACACGTTCACCTTTGCGAGCAACCTCAAGAAGCTGGCCAAGAAGGCCGAGGGCTTCCTCGGCGCGCCCGCCGCCAAGGGCCAGGGCCCGGCGCTGGACCCGGTCCAGCTCTACCGCTCCGAGCCCGCGGGCACCGCGCTCTCCTACGACGGCGCCAACCACGGCGACGGCTTCCTGAACACCGGCATCCTCGACGACGACGCCGGCTCGCCGTTCCCGAAGTCCGACACGGTGACGTTCACCAAGCCGGGCACCTACAAGTTCCTCTGCCTCGTCCACCCGGACATGCAGGGCAAGGTCACGGTCACCGGGTAGCCGGTGCGCCGCATCGTCACGGCCGTCGCGCTCGCCGCCCTCGTGGCGGCGGGCGCGGCCGACGCCGCCAAGCCGAAGGGCAGGACCCGCACCGTGCACGTCGGCTCGGACTACTACGACCCGGCGAAGCTCACGATCGACGTGGGCGACAAGGTCGTGTGGCGGTGGAAGGGCACCGGCTTCAGCCCGCACGACGTCGCGGTCGACTCGGGCCCCGAGACCTTCGCCTCGCCGACGCAGTACACGGGCACGTTCGCCCACCGCTTCAAGAAGGCCGGGACCTACCTCCTGTACTGCACGCAGCACGACATGACCCAGACGGTCGTCGTGCGCAAGAAGAAGAAGAAGGCCCGGCGCTAGGCGAACGGCTTGGCGACCATGAAGTAGATCGCCACGAGGATGAGCAGGCTGGCGACCGCGCCGGCCGTCGCGTTGCGGCGCGCCAGCGACTCGACCTCGGCGCTCCACGCCACCGGACCGCCGCCCGCGCCCTGCACGTCGCGGGCGGTGAGCTCGGCGAGCTTGCGCTCGATGGGCGCGAACACCGCGCCGCCCATGCCCAGCAGCACGATCAGGATCACGAGCGGGACCGTGACCCACGTCTCGCTCCAGTAGTCGCGGTCGCTGGCCAGGTAGGCCCCGAGCAGGAGCGCCACCGTCGCGGCCGGGGTGATGAGCCGCTTGCCGATCAGGTGCATGGTCTCGTACATCGCCGGCACCGCCGCCGGGTGGTTGCGCGTGACGTACGGGACCATGATCGGGTAGGCGAACGTGACGCCGAAGGCCAGGACGATCGCCATCACGTGGAGGGCGACGACCGCGTCGTAGAACTGCACCGCGAGCATGCGCGGACCCTACCGGCGCGCGAAGACGCCTTCGGCGGGTATGAACGATGGCGTGCATCTGAGGCGGGCAGGGATCCTCGCCGGGGCGGTCGCGCTGCTGTGCGCGACCCCGGCCGGCGCGAAGACGTGCGACGAGCCGGCGGCCGACTGGTCGCGCGCGGCGCCGGCCGACGCCGGCATGGACGCCGCGAAGCTCCAGGAGGCGCTGGACTACGGCACGAGCGAGCTGGGCTTCGCCGTGCGCGTCTACCGGCGCGGCTGCCTGGTGGGCGAGGACCGCGCGGCGGCGGTCAACCGCGGCACGCAGTTCGAGAGCTGGTCGATGGCCAAGTCCGTGACGTCGCTGGTCTTCGGCCGCGCGATGACGCTCGGCCTGATCAGCCCCGACGACCCCGTCGGCGCGCTCGTCACCGAGGCCGACCGCGCCCACGGGGCGATCACCGCGCGCGACCTGCTGACGATGACCTCGGGCCTGCGCTGGAACGGGTTCCGCGACTACGACATCGCCATGCCCGACCGCCTCAAGGACGCGCTGACGGTGGGCATCGCCCACCCGCCGGGCGAGTACTACGAGTACTCCCAGAGCGGCCCGGCGCTGCTGGCCGAGGCGGTCCAGCGCGCGGTCGGCGAGGACTTCCAGGCCTTCGCGCAGCGCGAGCTGCTGACGCCGCTGGGCATCGAGCCGGGCACGTGGCGCTGGGTGCGCGACAGCAAGGGCCACACGCAGGGCTTCTTCGGCGTGCAGATGACGCCCGACGACTACGGCCGGCTCGGCGAGCTGCTGCGCCGCGGCGGCGTCTGGAAGGGCCGGCGGCTGCTGTCGACGCGCTACGTGCGCGAGGCGGTCGCCCCGAGCCCCACCAACGGCTGCTACGGCTGGCTGATCTGGGTCAACGCGGCCAAGCCGTGCATCGGCCCGCGCATCACTGAGCGGCCCGTCACCGACAGCCGCGACTTCCCCGACCTGCCGGCCGACCTGTACCGGTTCTCGGGCCTGTTCGGCCAGCTCGTCACCGTCTTCCCGTCGCAGGACCTCGTCGTGGTGCGCACCGGCCAGGACAAGGGCCTGGTGTTCGCCGGCGGCGCGGGCTGGGAGCACGACCTGTACGCCAAGGTCCTGGCGTCGATCACCGACCAGCGGATCGAGCCGCCCGGGGACGCGCCGGCGGTGGGCGGGGTCGTCGACCGGCCCAACGCCGACAAGGGCTTCCAGGACGCGCTGCTCGAGCCGCAGGAGTACGCCAAGCCGTGGCTCGACGAGCCGCTGCCGCCGGCCGGCCCCGAGCGGGCGCGCGCGGTCCGGCTGCGCCTCGCGCACCCGAAGGTGAGCCGCAAGCGGATCGTCACCGCGCGCCTGACCTGCCCGGCCCGCGCGCCGCGGGCCTGCCGCGGCACCGCGACGCTCGAGCGCGCGAAGGGCGCCAAGCGCTACGCGGCCGCGCCCGGCCGGACGATCCTGGTGCGCTTCCGGCTGCGCCACCGGCCCAAGGCGCCGGTGTCGCTCGTGCTCGGCGCGGTGAACGAGGACGCGACGGGTGGCACGCCGTCGCGGATCTCGGTCACCATCCGCCGATGACCGGCGGCGACGGGCTCCTTCGCGACTACAGCAACCAGGCGCGCACCTACGACCGCACGCGCTCGGCGAGCCCGGGCATCGTCGCGGCGCTGCGCCGCGCGCTGGACGGCGCGCCCGGCCGGCGCCTGCTCGACGTGGGCGGCGGCACCGGCAACTACGCGGCGGCGCTGCGCGACGAGGGCTGGGAGGTCGTCGTCGTCGACGCCTCGGCGGCGATGCTCGAGCGCGCCGCCCCCAAGGGCCTGCAGACCGTCGAGGCCGACGCGCAGGACCTGCCCTTTCCCGACGGCGCCTTCGACGCCGTCATGTTGGTGTCCATGCTCCACCACGTCGACGACCGCGCGCGGGCGCTGCGCGAGGCGCGCCGCGTGGTGCGACCGGGCGGGCGCGTCGCGGTGCTCGTGTCCACGCACGAGGACATCGAGGACATGTGGCTCATCGACTGGTTCCCGAGCACGCGGCGCTGGATGGAGCAGTCGCACCCGCGGCGCGACGACATCCTCGCCGAGCTGCCGGGCGCGACGTTCGAGCTCTACGCCTACGACGACCTGAGCGACCTGACGAACTCCGCGCTCGCCGGCCGTCCCGAGCTCGTGCTCGATCCCGAGCTGCGCCGCCAGACCAGCTACTTCGAGCGCCTGGAGCGCGACCACCCCGAGGAGCTCGAGGCCGGGCTGCAGCGGCTGCGCACCGACCCGCCGCCCGGCAAGCCGGGCACGGCGACGGTCATGCGCTGGACCGCGCCCTAGAAGGGGCCGGGCCCGAGGATCTCGACCCCCGCCGCCTCGGCGGCGCGGGTGAAGCGCTCGAGGTCGAGGGCGGGCGGCTCGTCGTGCTCGTCGACCGGGTGGCCGCCGAGCGCCACGAGGCGCTCGTGGCCGCCGGGCGTGCTGACCGTGATCAGCCGCGCGGGCTCGCCGCCGGCGACGCGGAGCGCGTGCTGCGTCCCGCGCGGCACGAGCGTCGCCTCGCCGGCGCCCAGCGCCCGCCGCTCCCCGTCGAGCCACAGCTCGACCTCGCCCTCGAGCACCACGACCGCCTCGTCGTCGCCCGGCTGCACGTGCGCCGGGCTCTCGGTGCCCGCCGGCAGCTCGTGGTGCAGCACCGCGCACCGGCCCTCGGTGTCCTCGGCCCCGAGCAGGACGGTCGAGCGCCCGCCCAGGAACCAGTAGCTGCGATCCGTCATCGCCGTCCATGGTGCGGTCGCCGGACCTTTTCCACCACCCCACCGAGATGGGGGGGTTGACCGCACCTCACGGGTGGCGTCATCACCATGGGACGGCCGGTGCGCGCGGACGAGGATCCGGTGCCATGACGACGCAGCAGCACCGTCGCGTCGAGCGGGACATCGCCTGGGTCGCCGGACGCGGCCTCGGCGCCCACGAGCTTCGCACGGAGGTCCTGGAGCGGCTGCGCCGCGCCGTGCCGTTCGACGCCATGTGCGCGTCGACGGCGGACCCCGACTCGCTGTGCATGACCTCCACGGTCACCGACAGCGTCGACCGCACGCTGTCGCCCGCGTTCTACCGCGCCGAGTACGGCACGCCGGACGCGACCAAGCACGTCCAGCTCGCCCACGCCCGCAGCCCGGTGGGCCTGCTCTCCCAGGCGACCGGCGGCGACCTCGCGCGCTCCGCGCGCTACCGCGCCGTCATGGCGCCGATGGGCGTGCAGCACGAGCTGCGCGCCGCCGCGCGCGTCAACGGCACCACGTGGGGGTTCGTCCACCTCTTCCGCGGCGTCGACCGCCGCGACTTCGACGCCGACGAGGTCGACCTCGTGGCGAAGGCGTCGTGCCACCTGGCGCGCGGCCTGCGTGCCGCCGCCGTCCGCCCGGCGCTGGAGGCCGTGCCGCACGGCGACGTGCCGGCGCTGGTCGTCTTCGACCGCGACGGCCGCATCCTCGAGACGACGCCGGGCGCCGAGGCCCGCCTGGCCGCGCTCGACGACGACCAGGAGGGCCGCCACGTGCCCGAGGCGCTGCTGAGCGTCGCGATGTGGGCCCTCGTCATGGAGGACGGCGGCGTGCGGCAGGCCGCGCGCTCGCGCGCCGTGGGCCGCGACGGCCGCTGGCACGTGCTCGACGCGTCGGTCACCGACCGCGGGCGCATCGCCGTCGTCGTGCAGGACGCGACGCCGCGCGAGCTGCTGCCGCTGGTGCTCGCCTCCTACGGGCTCTCGCCGGGCGAGCGCGAGGTCGTGGACCTGGCGCTCGACGGCTGCTCGACCAAGGCGATGGCCGCCGAGCTCCACATCTCCCCGCACACCGTGCAGGACCGCCTGAAGGGCGTCTTCGACAAGGTCGGCGTGCGCTCGCGCCGCGACCTGGTGGCGAAGCTGACGGGTGGCGCCCCCGCGTAGGGGAGCGCCTCCCGCGCGGCCTAGAAGGTCGGGGCGTACTTCCCGAAGACGTCCTGCATCGCGCCGCAGACCTCGCCCATCGAGCAGCGGTCGCGCAGCGCGTCCTTGATGTAGGGCAGCAGGTTGTCGGTGCCGCGGGCGGCGCCGCGCAGCTCCTCCAGCCGCCGCTCCACGAGCGCCTGGTCGCGGTCGGCCTTGAACGCCTTCAGGCGCTCGACCTGCTGCTTCTCGGACTCGGGGTCGACGCGCAGCAGGTCGGGCACCTCCGGCTCGTCCTCGACGAACCGGTTGACGCCGACCACGACGTCCTGCTCGATCCGGTAGCGCTCCTGGTAGCCCCAGGCGCTCTCGTCGATCTCGTTGGTGATGAACTCGATCGCGTGCGTCGAGCCGCCGAGCTCGTCGACCTTGGCGATCAGCTCGCTGGCCCGCGACTCGATCTCCTCGGTCAGCGCCTCGACGAAGTACGAGCCGGCGAAGGGGTCGACGGTGTCCGCCGCGCCCGACTCGTAGCCGATGATCTGCTGGGTGCGCACGGCGATCTTCGCCGCCTTCTCGGTCGGCAGCGCCAGCGCCTCGTCGAAGCCGTTGGTGTGCAGCGACTGCGTGCCGCCGCACACCGCGGCGAAGCCCTGCAGCGCCACGCGCGAGATGTTGTTCTCCGGCTGCTGGGCGGTGAGCGTCACGCCGCCGGTCTGCGTGTGGAAGCGCAGCATCATCGACTTGGGGTTCTTGGCCCCGAAGCGGTCGCGCATGATGTGGGCCCACATCCGCCGGGCGGCGCGGAACTTCGCGACCTCCTGGAAGACGTTGTTGTGGCCGTTGAAGAAGAAGGCCAGGCGCGGGGCGAACGCGTCGACGTCCATGCCGCGGTCGATCGCGGCCTGCACGTAGGCGATGCCCGAGCAGAGGGTGAAGGCCACCTCCTGGACGGCCGAGCAGCCCTTCTCGCGGAAGTGGTAGCCCGAGATGGAGACCGTGTTCCACTTCGGGATGTTCTGCGCGCAGTACTCGAAGATGTCGGTCGTCAGCCGCATCGTCGGCTCGGGCGGGTAGATGTAGTTCCCGCGCGCGATGTACTCCTTGAGCACGTCGTTCTGGGTCGTGCCGCGCAGCTGGTCGCTGGGGACGCCCTGCTCCTCGCCGACGAGCTCGTAGAGGAGCATCAGGACGGCGGCCGGGGCGTTGATGGTCATCGACGTGGAGACCTGGTCCAGCGGGATCTGGTCGAACGCCGTGCGCATGTCGTCGATCGTGTCGATCGCGACGCCGGTGCGGCCGACCTCGCCCAGGCAGCGCGGGTTGTCGGAGTCCAGGCCCAGCTGCGTCGGCAGGTCGAAGGCCATCGACAGGCCGGTGCCGCCCTTGGAGAGCAGGTAGCGGTAGCGCTCGTTGGACTCCTTCGCGCTCGCGTAGCCCGCGTACTGGCGCATCGTCCACAGCTGCTTGCGGTACATCTCGCGGTGGACGCCGCGGATGTACGGGAAGTCGCCGGGCTGCCCGAGCTCGAGGTCCGCCGGGACGTCGTCCGCCGTGTACAGCGGCTTGATCTCGATGCCAGAGTCGGTGAACCGCCGCGGGTCGTCCGGACCCACGATGGGCGCGACGGTCAGGCGCTCCTGGTCCTGCTCAGGGGTCGTGGCCATGCCTGAAGCGTACGGCTCAGGCGCAGACCTTGACCTTCGCGCGGATGGACTTCTTCGGAGCCTTGCCCCGCCTGACCTTGATGAACGCGCGGGCCCGGACGGTGACCTCGCTCCCCGGCCGGCTGGAGGCCAGCACGGTCAGGGTCTGCACGAAGGGCGCCTTGCGGTCGACCTTGACCCGCTTGGACCCGACGTAGAAGTCCGCCCGGGTGACCTTGACGAACTTGCTGCCCTTGCGCTTCTTGCGCTTCCACTTGAGGGTCACGCGGAACGTCTGGCCCGGGGCGACGCAGTCGCGCGGCACGCCGAAGGTGATCGAGGCGCCGGGGACCGTCGTGGTCTTCGTGGCCTGCGCGGCGCCGGCGGCCGAGCCCGGGGAGGCCGGGCCCGCGGGCGTCGCCGGCGTGATGGGGGTGGCCGGGGACGTGGGCGTGGCCGTGCCGCCGCCCGGCGTGGTCGTGCTCGAGGCCGACTCGGGCTGCGGGTCGAGCGCCACGACGCGGATCGGCGAGGCGCCGACGCCGCGCCAGGAGGCGAAGCCGGTGCCGTCGGGCGCCGCCGCCACGCGCGGGTCGATCACCGACTCGCCCTTGGCGAGGGTCATCGCCGGGCCGAAGGTCGCGCCGGTCGTGTCCGAGACGCGGTAGCGCAGCCGGCCGCCGTCGTAGAGCGTGCGCCAGACCGCGTGGATGCGGCCCGACTCGTCCTGGAAGGTGTCGGGGTAGTCCAGCGAGCTGTTGTCGATGGCGTCGTCGCCCTCGATGTAGGTGGGCGCGCCGAACGTCTTCGTGGCCGGGTCGAACCTCCGCAGGCCGATGCGGCTGTCGTTGGCGACGAACCACTTGTAGTGCAGGAAGACGCCGCTGGGGCCCGCGTTCAGGCCCGAGGCGTCGTCGTCGCCCTCGGGCCCGCTGAGGGCCTGCGGCGAGGACCAGTTCCCCTGGGTGTTGATGGCGTTGGCGGTCAGGGCGCCGCCGAAGACCGAGTAGGAGACGGCGTTGAGGTCGTCGACGGCCTGGACGAGCAGGTTCTGCCCGGGGACGCGGACCACCTCGGGGCCGTAGTTGGTGCCGAAGCTGGAGACCTCCGGGGTGAGGTCCATGGCGGGCGCCATCGCGCGGACCTTGCGCCCGCCGGCGCCGACGAACAGGCCCTCGGCGTCCAGCCACGCGCCGTTGCCGTCGGACAGGTCGAAGCCCGAGGGGCCGGTGATCTCGGTGCCCGTGTCGAACGAGTCGCCGCCGTCGACCGAGGTCCAGCGGATCACCCGGTCCTTCGTCCCGCCGCCGTTGCACTGCCAGCAGCCGCCGATGATCACGACCTTCGCGGCCGTGGGCGCGTAGACGAGCGCGGCGCGCTCGTTGGCCGCGGCGCCACCCGGGAAGCTCAGCAGCACGCTCCGATCGCACGCGCCCGCGCCGCGCGGGACGCGGCAGTAGCCGACGCGGTCGCCGGCCTCGTCGGGCGTCCACACGACGTGGCCGACGCCGGTGGGGCCGACGGCGACGTCGGGGTCGCCGCCCGTGCCGGGGCTGAACGGCGTCGCCGCGGAGGCCGGCGCCGACGCGACGAGCCCGGCCCCGACGACGGCGAGCAGGGCGGAGCGGCGGAGGAGGTGCATGCTCCCGCAACCGCACGCTCGCC
>JACRMD010000270.1 GCA_016215085.1 Solirubrobacterales bacterium
CTGGAGCGCGACGGCCGGCCGGTCAAGGTCGCCGAGGTCCAGACCGCCGAGCCGGGCGCTCCGGAGATCGCGCTGACCTTCGAGCTGCACCGCGCGGTCGGCCGGCTGGTGCGCGGGGCGGTCGACGAGGGCGCGTTCCCCGTCGTGCTGGCCGGCGCCTGCGGCAGCTCGGTCGGCACCGCGGCGGGGGTCGGCACCCACGACCTGGGCGTCGTGTGGCTCGACGCCCACGCCGACCTCGACACGCCCGAGGACAACCTCTCGGGCTTCCTCGACGTGATGGCGCTCACGACGCTGACGGGCGGCGCGTGGGGCGCGCTGGCCGCGACCGTCGAGGGCTTCGCGCCGGTCGCGCCCGAGCGGGTGCTGCTCGCGGGCGTGCGCGACCTGGCCCCCTACCAGCGCGACGCGCTCGCGCGCTCGCCCGTGCGCGCGCTGCCCGGCGCGTTCACCGTCGACGAGCTGCAGCGCGCGCTGCTGGCCCTCCCGGTCCGGCGGGTGCTGCTGCACCTCGACCTCGACGTGCTCGACGCCGGCGAGGGCCGCGCCAACCGCTACGCCGCGCCCGGCGGCCCGTCGCTGGAGACGGTGCTGGCCGCGGTCGACGCCGTCTTCGCGCGCTTCGAGGTCGCCGCCTTCGCGCTGACGGCCTACGAGCCCGGCGACGCCCGCGCCCACGCGGCCGCGGTGGCGCTGCTGGAGCGCGTGCTCGGACACGTCCGCTGACCACCTGTCGAGCCGGTCTTCGCAGGGGTGTAGCGTCCGCGCCGATGCCCCAGACCCGCCGTCAGTTCGTCACGCGCGCCGGCGCCGGCGCCGCCGCCATCCTCGTCCCGCCCGCCCTGCTGCAGGGCGTCGCCGCCGCCCGGCCGCTGCGCGGCGGCCGCTTCGCCGACGGCGTCATGTCGGGGGACCCCGCCACGCGGGCCATCAGCCTCTGGACCCGGGTCGACACCGAGCAGGCCGGGACGGTCGAGCTCGAGGTCGCGACCGACAAGGGCTTCCGCAAGGTCGTCGCGCGCAAGGCCATCAGCGCCAAGCCGTCGGCCAACGGCGCGGTCAAGGCGCGGGTCACGGGCCTCAAGCCGCGCGAGGAGTACTACTACCGCTTCAGCACGCGCACGACCGACAGCGAGGTCGGGCGCTTCCGCACCGCGCCGCCGGCGGACTCCAAGGAGACGGTGAAGTTCGCCTTCTTCTCCTGCCAGGACTACACGCACGGCTACTACAACGCGCACGAGGTCATGGCCGACGGCGACTACGACTTCGTGGTCTGCCTGGGCGACTACATCTACGCCGAGAGCTACCACTCGGTCAACGGCACGAAGACCGCGGTGCGCGACGACAGGATCGGCCGCGAGAACCCGGACAACAAGTCGATCGTCCGCGAGGCCGTGACGCTCGGCGACTACCGCCGCAAGTACTCGCTGTACCGCTCCGACAAGGCGCTGCGCGAGGTCCACCGCCGGTTCCCGATGATCGTCATCTGGGACGACCACGAGGTCCAGGACAACTACGCCGGCGGCGAGAAGGACGGCGGGCTGCCGCCCTCCAAGCACTTCTCCAGCGCCCGGCGCAAGGCGGCCGAGCGCGCCTTCTACGAGAACATGCCGTCGTTCGGCGGCAGCACGCGGCTGTACCGCAAGCTCCAGTACGGCAGCCTGCTCGTCCTGGTGGTCATGGACCAGCGCCGCTACCGCGCCGACCAGCCGTGCGGCGACGCGGTCGCGCCGCCCTGCGAGGGCTACGACGCGCCGCGCGACTTCCTCGGCCGGCGCCAGATGGGCTACGTCAAGGACGCGCTGGCGTCCTCGAAGGCCGCGTGGAAGGTCCTCTGCAACGAGGTCACGATGATGCCGACGCGCGTCCTCGGCGGCTCCAACTACACGTACGACACGTGGCTGGGCTACCCGCGCGAGCGCGCCGAGCTGCTGCAGCACATCAAGGACAAGAGCATCAAGGACGTGGTCTTCGTCACGGGCGACATCCACACGTTCATCGCCGGCGACGTGCGCGACGGCGACGGCTCCAACGGCCAGACGCTGGCGACCGAGTTCGTCGGCGGGTCGATCACCTCGCAGTCGCTCGGCGAGACCGACATCGACGCGGGCGGCGGCGTCGTCATCAAGGGCAACGACGCCAACCCGAAGACCGACCCGGGGCTCATCAACGCGCTGCGCGGCTTCAACCCGCACGTCGACAACGCGGACTTCGACCACCACGGGTTCGGCGAGGCGACGCTGACCGCCAACGCGTTCACCTGCCAGATGGTGCGCATGGACACCATCAAGAAGCGCTCGCGCAAGAAGCTCTCGGGCGCCGAGTGGAAGTACGTCGTGCAGCGCGGCAACCCGTCGATCAAGGGCCAGCACGGCCCGGCGACGTAGCGCGTAGGCTGCCGTCCTCGGATGGGGGCGGCAGGACCGGACGAGTGCCCGTGGTGCGGGCGGCCGCTGCACGGCGCCGCGCGCGGCCCGCTGCTGGTCTGCGCGCGCTGCGGCGTCGGGGTCACCGTGCCGTGGCCGACCGACGCCGAGCTCGACGCGGCCTACGCCGGCCCGTACCGCCCTGCGGAGGGCCGCTTCTCCGGGCCCGGCGACGCGGTGCTGCGGCGGTCGCGCGCGCGGCTGGCCGCGCGGCTGGACGCGCTGGCGCCACCCGGCCCGGTGCTCGACGTCGGCGCGGGCGACGGGACGCTGGTGCGCGCGCTGCGGGCTCGCGGGCGCGACGCGGTCGGGCTCGAGCGCGGCGACGAGGAGCCCGCGGGGCCGTTCGCCGCGATCGTCCTCTGGCACTCGCTCGAGCACCTGCGCGCGCCGGGCGCGGCGCTGGACGACGCGGCGGCCAAGCTCGTGCCCGGCGGCGTGCTCGCGGTCGCGGCGCCGAACCTCGCGAGCCTGCAGGCGCGGGCGTTCGGCGCCCGCTGGCTGGCGTTCGACCTCCCGCGCCACCTCGTGCACGTGCCCGCGGCGGAGCTCGTCGCGCGGCTGCGGGCCGCGGGCCTGGAGGTGCGGCGGGTCAGCCACTGGCGCGGCGGCCAGGTCGTCTTCGGGTGGCTGCACGGCCTCGTCGAGCGGCTCGCCGGCGTCGACCTCTACGACGCGATCCGCCGGCCCGACGCGCGGATGGCGCCGCTGGCGCCCGGGCGCCGGGCGCTCGCGCTGGCGGCCGGGTGCGCGCTGCTGCCGGTCGCGCTGGCGTGCGCGGCCGTCGAGGTCGCGGCGCGGCGGGGCGGCTCGGTCTACGTGGAGGCCGTCCGTGCGTGAGGGCAAGCGGGTCGTCGTCGTGATGCCCGCGCGCAACGCGGCGCGCACGCTGCAGGCCACCGTCGACGCGATCCCGCGCGACTGGGTCGACGAGGTGATCCTGGTCGACGACCGCTCGACCGACGACACCGTCTCGGTCGCGCGCGGGCTGCCGCTCCACGTCGTCTGGCACCCGCACAACGTCGGCTACGGCGGCAACCAGAAGACGTGCTACCTGACCGCGCTGCAGCAGGAGGCCGACGTGGTGGTGATGCTCCACCCCGACGGCCAGTACGAGCCGACGCTGATCCCCGAGCTCGTCGCGCCGATCCTCAGCGGCGAGGCCGACCTCGTCCTCGGCTCGCGTCTGCTCGTCCCGGGAGCGGCGCGGGCGGGCGGGATGCCGCGCTGGAAGCTCGTCGCCAACCGCGCGCTCACCGGGGTCGAGAACCGGATGCTCGGCACGTCGCTGTCGGAGCTGCACACGGGCTACCGCGCGTACTCGCGCGAGCTGCTCATGACGATCCCCTTCCTGCGCAACGCGCCCGACTTCTCGTTCGACTCCGAGGTCATCGCGCAGGCCGTGCACTTCGGCTTCCGCATCGCCGAGGTGCCGGCCCGCACGCGCTACTTCGACGACGCCTCGTCGATCACGTTCAAGCCGGCCGCGGTCTACGGCGTCAAGACGCTGTGGGCGTGCGCGCGGTTCGTCCTCCACCGCCGCGGGCTCGTGCGCTCGCGCAAGCTGCAGCCGTGACGGTCACCGGCGAGCGGGTCGTCACCGCCGAGGGAGGGTTCAACCCGACCTGGCAGCGCCACGTCGCCGCCTACGCGCTGTGCGCGCCGCTGCTGCCGCGGGCCGGCGTGGTGCTCGACCTGGGCTGCGGCGTCGGCCACTCGTTCGAGCGGCTGGCGCCGCGGGACACCGTCGGCGTCGACCTCGACGCGCGCGCCCTGCGCGGCCAGGACCGCCCGACGGTGCGCGCCGACATGCGCGCGCTGCCGTTCCCGGACGCGTCCTTCGCCTCGGTGCTCGCCGTGCAGTCGCTCGAGCACGTGCCCGACGCCGAGCGTGTGCTCGCCGAGGCGCGGCGGGTGGTCGAGCCGGGCGGCCCGTGCGTGTTCGTCACGCCCAACCGGCTGACGTTCGCGCGGCCCGGCGAGATCATCGACCCCTATCACTACGTCGAGTACGACCCGCGCGAGCTGCATGCGCTCTGCGCCGGGACGTTCGGCGACGTGCGCGTGCTCGGGATCTTCGGGTCGGCCCGGTACCAGGAGCTCGTCGACGAGCAGCTCGCGCGCCTGGACGCGCTGCTGCGCCGCGACCCGCTGCGCCTGCGCCGGCTCGTGCCGCGGCGGGTGCGCCAGAAGGCCTACGACCTGCTGCTCACGCGCGCGCGGCGCGACGACGACCCGCGGGCGGCGGCGATCGGCGTCGAGGACTTCACCTTGGGCGACGACGGCGTCGACGCGGCGCTCGACCTCGTCGCGGTCTGCCGGTAGACCCGGAACGGGCCGACGCGCGCCAGCGGCGCGAGCTTCGCGTAGCAGTCGAAGGCGCGGGTGGGCGCGAGCCGCCGCCGCACCTCGGGCGCCGTGTCCCGCACGACGACGTAGCCGGCGCGCCGCCGCGTGACCGCGCAGGGCTCGCCGGGCGGCACGAGCTCGACCCGGTGGCGCAGCCGGTCGCCGGCGAGCGTCCCGACGACCTCGGGCGCGAGCGCCACCGGCTCGCGCGACGTCGCCCAGCCCGGCACGCGGGCGAACGCGGCCTCCAGCGGCGCGTGCGACGTCGCGCCCGCGCGGGCGTGCCGCGCGAGGTAGCCGTCGCCGCCGGCCGCGAGCAGGACCACCGCGCCGACCGCCGCGGCCGCCGCGCATCTAGACCGCACAAACACGGAACTATTCCGTGTAGGTGCGGTCTCGATGCGGCGGGCTGCGACGACCGCGCCGGCGCCGAGTGCCGCGCCGAGCAGCGGCGTCAGCGGCGAGGGCACGTCGGGGTAGCCGAGGTCGGGCCAGCAGAGGACCGACGCGAGCAGGCCGGCGCCGAGCGCCGCGGTCGCGAGGCGGCTCGTCCTCGCGGCGAGCGCGAGCGTCACGACGGCGGCGCCGAAGGCGGGCAGCAGGTAGCGCAGCGTGGTGGGCGACACGTCGACGAGCGCGTCGTCGGGACGGCCGGTGAAGGGCGCGACCGTCCACGCGAGGGTCGCCACCAGCGTCGCCGCCGCGCCGAGCACCACGGCCCGGGTGCGGGCGACGAGCGGCGCAAGGAGCGCGAAGAGCACCAGCAGCGCGCCGCCGCCGACCTGCTTGACGTACAGGTCGACGCGGCCCTCGAGCGTGTCGGCCGGGCGCTCGAGGAACGAGACGTCCAGCCGCGCGATCGCCGGCGGCACGGGATCGCCGACCGACCCGAAGGGCACCGGCCACACCGGCGAGCCGTGCGCGGCGAGGTTGCGCAGGTACCAGACGCCGCCGGCCGCGGCGGCGCCGAGGAGGCCGATCCCGAGCGCGGCCTCGACGCCCCGGACGCCGCGGCCGCGCGCCGGCCACATCGCCCACAGCGCCACGCCGAGCGCGACGGCGGCGAGCAGCGCCGTCGTCGTCTTGCTGCCGACCGCGAGCCCGGCGGCGAGGAGGGCCACCGCGAGCAGGCGCGGCTCGCGCCGGGACGCCGCGCAGGCGCAGAGCGCCGCCGCGCAGGCCAGCCACGCGAGCGCCGGGAGGTCGTTCTTGGGGGTGTTGAGCTGCAGCAGCGCGACGGGCACCGCGAGCAGCGCGGCGAGCGCGAGCCCGGCGGGCAGCGGCGGGACGCGCAGCTCACGCAGCCCGGCCCAGCCCGAGGCGAGCAGCAGCGCGACGACCAGCGCCATCCACAGCGCCACCGGCGCGAACGAGTGCGCCAGCCCCATGGCCCAGGCGAGCACCGCCTCGTTGGTCAGCGGGTACGAGCCGGTCGGGAACTCGGCGCTGACGTGCGGCGTCGTCCCCGCATTGCCGGCCTGCACCCACTGCGTGACCTCGGTGAGGTGGTACACGACGCCGTCCACGCCGAGCGCGGGGTGGCGCAGCATCCACGCCGTGAGCGCCAGCAGCGCGCCGGCCACCGCGCCCGCGCCGACCGCCACCGGCGGCGCCGCGCCGGCCGGCGCCCGGAGCGCGCGCGAGGCGGCATACGTCAGGCCCGCCGCGCCGGCGAGCACCAACGGCTCGCCCGACCACCCGAGCCGGCCGAGCAGCAGCACCTCGGCGACGGCAAGGCCGACCGCGACGGGCGCCGCGGCGACCGCGCGCAGCAGCCCGGCCTCGGCGAACGGCGCGACCACGCGCCGCGCCGCGGCGGCGAGCGCCGTCGC
>JACRMD010000238.1 GCA_016215085.1 Solirubrobacterales bacterium
GCCGCACCCGGCGAACAGCAGGCAGAGCACGACGGCGGCGGCAAGCACGCGGCCCACGTCACAAGCATCGGTGCGCAGGCGGCCGTCCTTGACGCGCGCGCGTGCGAGACGGCCCGAAGTCCATCCGTGCGCGTACGCATCGCGACGCAGGCTGCAGGTCACCGGCCCGACGTCCTCCCGCAAGATGCCGGTGCGACAGCGCGTTGCCACTGCCATGAAGGGGATCGTCCTCGCCATCGCGCTCGTCCTGCTCGCCGCCGCCCCCGCCACGGCCGGCAAGGCCGTCACGGCCGCGCTCAAGCGCGACGGCGACCGGCTGGTGGCCTCCGGGCGCGCGCCCTCGGGCATGGAGCTGACGGTGCGGCTCGTCGGTCGCGGCCGCACGGTCGACACCGCGAGGACGACGGCCGCGGGCGGCCGCTGGCGCGTGGTCTTCGACGCCCCGCGGCGGATCCGCTACACGGTCAAGGTCGTCGGCTCGCCGGTGCCGGTGGCGCCCTAGGCGCCGTCGTCCAGGAGCCGCCGCACCGAGGCGACCTTGTCCTCGAGCGTCTGCCCGGGCCGGTCGCGGCGCTCGTCGAGCTTGAGCACGGTGTAGACGCGCGGCAGGCCGAGCTCGAACGGCACCGCGTGCAGCTCGCCGACCAGGGCGAGGATGTCGGCGGTCTCGCCCTCCAGCGAGGTGCCCATCGCGTGCAGCGCGTACCGCACGCGGTCCTGGGCGGCCAGCCGCCGCTGGATCTCGGCGATGTAGGCCGAGGCGCTCGCGTCGGGGCGGCCGAGCCCGATCACCGTGAGGTCGGCGGTCGCCATCAGGACCCCGGCAGCGACGAGCCAGCGAAGGCGAAGAACCACACCAGGAGCCCGGTGCCGGCGAGCGCGACGCTGGTGATCATCACGACGTCGAGGACGGTGCGGCGGCGGGTCGAGCCGCGCTCGCCGCGCAGGCTGCGGTTCCACGAGCGCCGCGCGGGGCCCTCCTGCAGCGTGCCCGTGCGCCGGCCGTAGGCGCGGTCCAGGGCGGCCAGCAGCTTGCCCATGACGACCATCTCGGCGCCGATCCCGGCGAGGACCAGCAGGTACGGGCCCATCGACGGGGCCGAGGACTCCTGGGCCTGCGAGACGCCGTAGACCAGCGCGAAGGGGAAGCCGAGCCACATCAGCACGCTGCCCACCGCCATGAGCAGGATGAGGATCGCCCGCATCGCGGCGGGATGGTAGTCCGGGGCTTCCGGAGCCGTGCCGCTACCAGGCCTGGCCGGTGCCGCAGTGCGGGCACGCCACCGACGTGGAGACGTCGGCCTCGAAGGCGTAGCCGCAGGAGCACCGGTAGAGGGCCGTGTCCTCGGGGCCGCCGGCCTCGCGCATCCGGCGCTCGGCCTGCAGGTGCCCGTCGGGGTCGGCCTCCTCCACGGCCGGCGGCGCGGGCGGCGCTGCCGGAGCGGGGCGCCCGATCACGTGCGGGCGGCGGTCGGCTGGGGGTCGGCGGAGTTGGGGGCGAACTCGCATGGGGGCTTCTCCTCCTACTAACGCCGAAGCGCGCCGGAGGTTTCTCCCTTGGTCGTCACTTCGGCGTCCCCGCTTGAACCCCTGGCCAAGCACGTGGACGTCAGCGCGCCATCCACGCTGCGATACTTGGTCGCGATGGACCCCGCACGCAAGCGCCGCATCCGCCTGGTCGTCGCGCTCAGCGCCGCCGTGCTGCTGGCCTCCGCGCTCGTCTACACGAGCTTCGGGGCATCCAGCGAGGCGCGCAAGCCCAGCCAGCTGGCCGCCGGGGCGGACCCGGGCCGGTCCTACCAGCTGACGGGCAAGGTCGTCGACGGCTCGATCCGCAAGGCCGAGAGCTCCACGACCACCACGTTCCGGGTCCGCGACCGCGACGGGAGCGCGTCGATCCCCGTGCGGTACACGGGCGCGATCCCGGACACGTTCAAGGACGGGCGCGAGATCATCCTCAACGTCCGCAAGCAGGGCGGCACGTTCGTGGGGGAGAAGGACTCCCTGGTCACGAAGTGCCCGTCGAAGTTCCAGGACAAGAAGCCGGGCAGCACCGCCCAGCCGCAGTGACCTCGTGGCGGACCTCGGCCGCGGCCTGACCTTCCTCGCGTTCGCCGTCGCCCTCTACGGGATCGGCGCCTCGCTCTACGGCGCGCGCGCCGGCCGCCGCGCGTGGGCGGACTCCGGGCGGCGCAGCGTCTACGCGCTGGCCGGCCTGACGACGGGCGCCTTCGTCATCCTCGAGCTGGCGTTCCTGCGCTCGGACTTCAGCTTCGCCGTCGTGCAGTCGCACTCCTCGACCACGACGCCGACCTTCTACCGCGCCGCCGCCGCGTGGTCCTCGCAGGAGGGCTCGCTGCTGCTGTGGCTCTGGCTGCTGTCGCTGTGGTCCAGCCTCGTGCTGTTCCTCACGCGCCGGCGGATGCGCGACGTGCAGCCCTACGCGACCGCGGTGCTGCTCGGCTTCGCGGCCTTCTTCGGCGGCCTGCTCGTCTTCAGCGTCTCGCCGTTCGACGTGCTGCCGGTGACGCCGGCGGAGGGCGTGGGCCTCAACCCGCTGCTGCGCCACCCGTCGATGATGAGCCACCCGCCGCTGCTGTACTCGGGCTACACGCTGTGGGCGGTGCCGTTCGCCTTCGCCGTCGGCGCGCTGGTCGTGCGGCGGGTTGACGCCGAGTGGATCACGGCGACGCGGCGCTTCGGGCTGGCCGCCTGGTTCTTCCTGGGCTGCGGGATCATGCTCGGCGCGCGCTGGTCCTACGCCGAGCTGGGCTGGGGCGGCTACTGGGCCTGGGACCCGGTCGAGAACGCGTCGCTGCTGCCGTGGCTGACCGGCACCGCGTTCCTGCACTCGATCATGGTGCAGGAGAAGCGCGGGATGCTGAAGACGTGGAACGCCTCGCTGGTGCTGGCCACCGGCACGCTGGCGATCCTCGGCACCTTCCTGGTGCGCTCGGGCATCCTGGACTCGATCCACGCCTTCGGCGCCTCGACGCTCGGCGTGCCGTTCGTCGTGCTGATCGGCTCGATGGTCGTCGGCTCGGTGCTGCTGGTCGTCTCGCGGCGCGACGTGCTGCGCTCCGAGCACCGCCTGGACTCGCTGCTGTCGCGCGAGGCGGTCTTCCTGGCCAACAACCTCGTGCTCGTCGGCATGGCGTTCGTCGTCTTCTGGGGCACGTTCTTCCCGCTCATCGCCGAGGCGGTGACGGGGCAGAAGCAGGCGCTCGGGCCGCCGTGGTTCGACAAGTACACGGTGCCGCTGGCGCTGCTGCTGGTGCTGCTGTCGGGCATCGGGCCCGTCATCGCCTGGCGGCGCGCGACCGCCGCCCACGCGCGGCGCAACTTCGCGATCCCCGTGGGCGCCGGCCTGCTCGCGCTCGTCGCCTCGCTGGCGCTGGGCGCCGGCGACCGCCCGCTCGCGCTGCTGATGTTCGCCTTCGGCGGGTTCGTCGCCGGGACCGTCGGCCAGGAGTTCTGGCGCGGCACGCGCGCGCGGCGCGCGATGACCGGCGAGGCCCCGCCCACGGCGCTGCTGTCGCTCGTGCGGCGCAACCGGCGGCGCTACGGCGGCTACGTGGTCCACCTCGGCATGGCCGTGCTCTTCGTCGGCGTCGCGGCCTCGAGCGCGTTCCAGAGCTCGAAGGACGTCCGCCTCAAGCCCGGTCAGAGCGTCAAGGTCGGCGACTACCGCTCTACGAGAAGCCGACCTCGCGCATCGACGTGCGCGCCGGCGACGTCGAGCGGCTCGTCTACGGCGCGCGGATGGTGGCCGTCAAGGACGGCAAGGTCGTCGCCCGCCTGGCGCCCGAGCGCGGCTACTACCCGATCCAGGGCGCGCCGTTCGCACGGCCGGTCGGGCGCTACTTCGAGGGCGAGGCGACCAGCGAGGTCGCGATGGACGCGGGCGCGCTGCGCGACCTGTGGATCGCGGTCTCGCCGGACACGACGAAGCTGACGAGCATCGTGCGCGAGGGCGACGCCCGCCTGCGCGCCGCCCAGGGCCAGCTCAGCCCGCAGGACTACGGCGCCGCGGTCGGCACGATCGTCCGCGCGCTCGTCGACCGCTACCCGCAGACGGCGCCGCCGGCGACCTTCCGCGTGCTCGTCTCGCCGCTGGTGCTGTGGATCTGGGTCGGCGGCCTGCTCGTGGCCGGCGGCGGGCTCATCTGCCTGTGGCCGGCGCCCGACATGGCGCGCCGCCGCGCGACGGCCGGCTACGCCGCCCGCGTGGCCCAGGACCTCGGACGCGCGTGAGCATCGTCGAGGTCCTGCTCGTCCTCGTGGCGATGGCGCTGGTCGTCACGGTCATCACGTCCCCGCTGCGCGCGGGCCGCACCGAGGAGGCCGAGCGGGCCGAGGCGGCCGAGGTCGCCGACCTCGAGACGGCCAAGGAGCTGAAGTACCGCGAGATCCGCGAGGCCGAGATGGACTTCCGCACGGGCAAGCTCTCCGAGGCCGACTGGAAGGCCGTGGACCGGGAGCTGCGCGCCGAGGCGATGGAGCTGCTGCGGCGCCTCGACGCGCTCACCGAGCAGCGAACCCGGCTACCATCCTGAGACGCCCATGGAGACCGTGCTGCAGCTCGTCCAGATCGCGATCAGCGTCGTCCTGATCTTCCTGATCCTCATGCACTCCGGCAAGGACGCCGGCCTGTCCGGCGCCTTCGGCGTCGGCACGGGTCAGGGCTCGCTGGGCGGCGGCTCGCTGGTCGAGCGCAACCTGAGCCGCTGGACGGTCGCGTTCGCGATCCTCTTCGTGGTCAACACGATCGTCCTGCTGAAGCTCTAGGCGCTGACCTGGAAGCCGTGGGCCCGCAGCGCGGGGGCCACGGTGCCGATGGCGAAGCGCCGCCCGTAGTACTCGGCCTCGGCGGTCAGCCGTGAGGCCGCGGTCAGCGCCTCGGTCGCCTCGAGGATCCGCAGGACGCTGTCGGTGAAGCGCACGTCGCGCGCGGGCGCGGCGATCCGGCCGTCCTCGATGAGGAAGGTGCCGTCGCGCGTCGTGCCCGTCAGCAGCGCGTTCTTGGGGTGCACGACGTTGAGGTACCAGAAGCGCGTCACGTAGAGGCCGCGCTCGATCGGCGCGCACAGCTCCTCCTCGTCGGCGGCGCCGCCGCCGGCCAGCACGAGGTTCGTCGGGCCCGGGCCGCCGGGCGCCCCGCCGGGGGCGAGCGCGTGGCCGGTCGACGACGTGCCGGCGCGGGCGGCCGAGCGCCGGTCGTGCACGACGCGGTGGGCGATGCCGTCCTGGATCAGCGGCACCGGCCGCTTGGGCACGCCCTCGAGGTCGAACGCGCGCGGCCAGGCGAGCGCGGGCGCGTCGCCGAGGTTGACCGACGGCGCGGCCACACGCGTGCCGAGGCGGCCGCTGAGGGCACCGCGGCCCTCCTCGTGGACCAGGCCGTTGAAGGCCAGCGGCGCGAGCATCTCCA
>JACRMD010000239.1 GCA_016215085.1 Solirubrobacterales bacterium
CGACCGGCCGGCACGGACCAACCCGACCGCGTCGCGACGGAAGCCCTCGGGATACGGCGGCCTCGTTCGGGGCACAGACACCATCCTTTCGCGCCCTCACGGCGCAAGCGATCAGGTGTCCACGAATCCGGGGGCACTCCATCCGTTCGACTCGTGGAGTCAGATCGACGCGCTCGCAACGGCGATCGGCCGGCGCTATGCGCCGCTTGTGCGCTTCGCCGCCGCCACCGGCCTACGACCCGGCGAATGGCTCGCACTCGAGCACCGCGACATCGACCGCGCCGCGCGCGTCATCCACGTCCGCCGCGCCTACCGCAACGGCCGCGTCAAGACCACCAAGACCTACAACAGCACGCGCGCCGTTCCACTGCAGGCCATCGCCGCCGACGCGCTCGACGCGCTCCCGCCCCGCGAGCCATCGACACCGGTCTTCCCCGCGCCACACGGCGGCCATTTCGACCTGCACAACTTCCGCAACCGCCACTGGAAGCCCGCGCAGGCGCTCGCCGGCATCGAGCCGCCGCGCCGGGTCTACGACTTGCGCCACACCTTCGCCGCGTTCGCGCTGCGTGCGGGGCTGTCGTCCTTTGACCTCTCGCGCTACATGGGTACGAGCCTGACCATGATCGACCGCCACTACGGCCACCTCGCCCACGACGCCGCCGACTACGCCATCGCGCTCCTGGACGCTGGTGGACGTCGGATGGACGTCGCCCTCGGCACCCTCGCCGACCTGGAAGCCGCGGAAATCTCGAACTAGCGGCTCCTTCGCAACAAGCCCTCTGCCGGACTCGAACCGGCGACCCCTTCCTTACCATGGAAGTGCTCTACCAACTGAGCTAAGAGGGCGTGGCGGAGGATCGTAGCGCGCCCAGGGATGGGATGGCCGATCCGAGTCTGAACCCGGCGCTGGAAGCAGCGCGCTACTGCCCCCGCTGCGGCGCCGGCGGGCTGGACGTCGACTTCCCGCGGAGCATGCGCTGCGGGGCCTGCGGCTACATCGTGTTCTCGAACCCCAAGCCGGTCGCGTGCGCGATCCCGTGGGACGAGGACGGCCACGTGATCCTGCTGCGCCGCGGGTTCGAGCCGGGCAAGGGGCTGTGGACGTTCCCGGGCGGCTTCGTCGACCTCGGCGAGACCGTCGAGGACGCGGCACGCAGGGAGGCGATGGAGGAGCTCGAGATCGAGGTCGAGCTGCAGGGCCTCGTCGGCGTCTACTCGCGCGCGGACGAGCGCGTGGTGCTCGTCGTCTTCGAGGCCACCACCAAGAGCGAGCCGCGGACGACGCCCGAGGCGACGGAGGTCCGGGCGTTCGCGCCGCACGAGCTGCCGTGGGACGAGCTCGCGTTCTGGTCGACCGAGCGGGCGCTGCGCGAGCTGGTGGACCGGGGCGAGCGCGGGGGCAGGGGTTCCCGCGCTCGCCCTGGATCCGGCTGAGGCCCACCGGTGACAACAGGGGCAGGACGGTCACCGGCGGGGCGGACGGGGCCGATCGGGTGTGACCCTCCTCCCCGTCCTTGCTCGAAGGATCGGTGCCGACGGCGGACCGCGCCATCCCTCAGATGGGGGAACTGCGGCGACCTAGTCGAGCAGGCCGCGGCGCATGGCCTCGGCGACCGCCGCGGCGCGGTCGCCGACGCCGAGCTTGTCGTAGATGCTCTTGAGGTGGGTCTTGACGGTCTCGGGGCTGAGGTGCAGCTCGCGGCCGATCGCCGGGCCCGACAGGCCGTCGGCCGTGAGGCGCAGCACCTCCTGCTCGCGCGGCGACAGCAGCGAGCGCGGCGCCGCCGACACCCGGCCGGCGGCCACGCGGTCGCCGCGGGCCGCCGCGGCGATCGCCTCGCAGATCCGCTCGCGCGTGGACTCCTTGGACAGGTACGCGGTGGCGCCGAGCTCGACCGCCTCGCGCTCGGCGTCGTCGTCGATCGTCGCGCTGACGAACACGACGCGCGTGGGCACGCCGTCGCGCTGCAGCGCGCGCAGCACCGCGTGGCCGTCGAGGCCGGGCATCCGGACGTCGAGCACCGCGACGTCGGGCTGGAGCGTCCGCAGGTCCTGCAGCGCGGCGCGGCCGTTGGCGCCCTCGCCGACGAGCTCGAACTCCGGCCGGCCGCGCAGCGCCAGCGCGACGCCCTCCCGGTACACCGGGTGGTCGTCGGCCACGTAGACGGTGACCCTGTCGGGCGCGCCGCTCAAGCGGGGGGCGCGGCGCGCTCC
>JACRMD010000240.1 GCA_016215085.1 Solirubrobacterales bacterium
CGCTGTCCGGCAGGACCTCGGAGGTGTCCTCGCGGCCGGCGTCGCGCGGCGGCGTCGCGGCGGTGGTCAGGTAGGCCAGCAGCGCGCGGACCTGGTCGGCGGCGTGGACGTCGTCGCGGGCGGTGAGCTGCGCGACGCCGTTGGCGCCGTGGACCTTCGCGCCGCCGAGCTCGGCGGCGGTGATCTTCTCGCGCGTCACGCGCTCGATGATCTTCGGGCCGGTGAGGAACATCACCGCGTCGCCGGTCATGACCGTGATGTCGCCGAGCGCGGGGGAGTAGGCGGCGCCGCCGGCGCAGGGCCCGGAGACGACGCTGATCATCGGCACGCGCGCCAGCGACTGCGCGCGGAAGATCGCCGCGTACGCGGTGAGCGCGGCGACGCCCTCCTGCAGGCGCGCGCCGCCCGAGTGGGGGAAGCCGACGACCGGGACGCCGAGCGCGTCGGCGCGCGCGATCGTCCGGGCGATGGTCTCGCCGCCGGCGGCGCCGAGCGAGCCGCCCTTGAACGCGCCGTCCTGCGCCCACGCGCACACCGCGCGCCCCTGCACGCGGCCCGACCCCGCCAGCACGCCGTCGCCGACCGCGGTGCGCACCGGCCGGAACGTGCCGGGGTCGAAGAGCAGCTCCAGGCGCGCGCGGGCGGCCAGGTGCTCCGGTGCGACGTCGAAGACGGCGCTCACGTCAGGCCGCCCCCACCACCAGGCAGGCGTTCTGGCCGCCGAACCCGAACGAGTTGCTCAGCGCGAGCTCGAGGTCGGGCGCCTCGCGCGGCGCGCCCGCGACGTGGTCGGCCTCGCACTCCGGGTCGACCTGCTCGAGGTTGAGCGTCGGCGGGATCGCGCCGCGGCGGATCGCCTCGATGCAGGCCAGCGCCTCGATCGCGCCCGCCGCGCCGAGGGTGTGGCCCACGGCGGCCTTGCACGACGAGACCGGCGGGCCGTCCTCGCCGAGCACCTCGCGGATCGCACCGGTCTCGATGCGGTCGTTGAACGGCGTGCCCGTGCCGTGCGCGTTGACGTAGCCGACGTCCTGCGGCGCCGCGCCCGCGTCCTGCAGCGCCGCGCGCATCGCGTCCTGCGCGCCGCGGCCGTTCTCGTCGGGCTGGGTGATGTGGAACGCGTCGTTGGAGGCGCCGTAGCCGAGGATGCGGCCGAGCACCTGCGCGCCGCGGGCGCGCGCGTGCTCCTCGCGCTCGAGCACCAGCACCGCGGCGCCCTCGCCCATGACGAAGCCGTCGCGCCGCTCGTCGAACGGCCGCGCCACGCCCTCGCGCGACAGCGCGCCCATCCGCCGGAACGCCGCCAGGCACAGGCCGGTCAGCGCCGCCTCCGTGCCGCCGGCGATGACCGCGTCGACCTCGCCGCGCTCGATCATCCGCTTGGCCTCGCCGATCGCGTGCGCGCCGGTCGCGCACGCGCTGGCGACGCTGAAGCCCGGCCCGTGGATGCCGAGCTTCATCGCCACCACGCCCGCGGCGGCGTTGGGCATCATCATCGGGACGAACATCGGCGAGACGCCGCGGTCGCCCTCGGCCAGCCACGTCTCGGTCTCGCGCTGCATCGTCCCGAGGCCGCCCACGCCGGTGCCGACGAGCACGCCGATCCGCCGCGGGTCGATGCCGTCGGGCATGCCGGCCTCCTGCGCCGCCTCCAGCGCGGCGGCCAGCGCGAGGTGCGTGAAGCGGTCCGCGCGCCGCGCCTCCTTGGGCGTCATCGCCGACTCCGGGTCGAAGTCGGCGCACGGCGCGACGCCCTCCTCGACGCCGCCCTTGCCGGAGAGCAGCGCGTCGAAGAACGCGTCGGCGCCCTGGCCGACGGCGGAGACGACCCCGCGCCCGGTGACGACGACGCCGTCCATCAGGCGGTGGCCGCCTGGAGCTCCTCGACCAGCGCGATGGCGTCGCCCACGGAGGCGATGCCCTTGAGCTTGTCGTCGGCGATCTGCACGTCGAAGCGGTCCTCGAGCGCCTTGACGAGCTCGACGAGGTCCAGCGAGTCGACGTCCAGCGCCTCCCAGGTCGTCTCGGGCTCGGCCGTCTGCGCGTCGGGCACCTTGATGGCGTCGAGCTCGTCGCGGATGGCCTGGAGGATCTCCTGCTGCGTTGCCATGGTGGTGTGCGCTCCTTGGGTCACGCGCCGAGGCCGCCGTCGACCGACAGCGTGGCGCCGTTGATGTACGCCGCATCGTCGCCGACGAGGAAGGCCACCGCGGCGGCGACCTCCTCGGGACGGCCGACGCGGCCCGCCGGGACCATGGCCTTCAGGCCGTCCGCGACGTCGTGGGTCATGTCCGTCTCGATCACGCCGGGCGTGATCGCGTTGCAGGTGATGCCCTTGCGGCCCATCTCGCGGGCCACGGTGCGGGTGAAGCCGAGCAGGCCGGCCTTCGCCGCGACGTAGTTGGCCTGGCCGGGGTTCGCGCGCTCGGCGACCACCGACGAGATGTTCACGATCCGGCCGTAGCGGGCCTTGAGCATGTCGTCGAGCGCGCGGCGGGTGCAGTGGAAGGCGCCGGAGAGGTTCGTGTCGACCACGGACTGCCAATCCTCTGCGCTCATCCGGATGGCCAGGCCGTCACGGGTCAGGCCGGCGTTGTTGACGAGCACGAGGACCTTGCCGAAGCGCTCGTGGACCTCGTCGAACGCGCGCTTGACCGACTCCGCGTCGCTGACGTCGGCCTGCACGTCGCCGCCGCTGCGCCCGAGCGTCACGACCGTGTGGCCGCCGTCGCGCAGCCGCTCGGCGATCGCCGCGCCGATGCCGCGGTTGCCGCCGGTGACAAGCGTGACGCCGTCAGGCGCAGACATGCACCCGCTCCTTCCACGACACGACGCCCGCGCCCCAGACGAACCCCGCGCCGAAGGCGGCGAGGCCGAGCGTCATGCCGGGGTGCAGCAGGCCGTCGCGCTCGGCCTGCGCCAGCGCCAGCGGGATCGACGCCGAGGAGGTGTTGGCCACGCGGTCGACGTGGATCGCGAGCTTCGACGCGGGGAGCCCGAGCTCGGCGGCGGCCGCCTCGATGATGCGGCTGTTGGCCTGGTGCGCGACGTAGAGGTCGAGGTCGTCGATGGTCAGCCGCGCGTCCGCGAGCGCCTGGTCGGTCGCCTCGACCATGCGCGCGACGGCGTGGCGGTAGACCTCGCGGCCCTGCATCCGCAGCTTGCGGTCGTCCTGCTCGGCGTACAGCAGGTCGGCCTGCTCGGGGTCGCAGCCGAGCACGAAGCGCGGGCAGCCGCGGTCGAGGTCGCCGGCGGCGA
>JACRMD010000241.1 GCA_016215085.1 Solirubrobacterales bacterium
GATCTCGGGGCCGGTCGAGCGGTAGTGGGCCTCGGGGTTGGCCGGGTTGAAGTACTGGTTGGGCTTGTAGGCGCCGGGGATCTCGGCGGCCAGCCGGTCGGAGACCGAGTAGTAGGACTCGGGCGACTCGGGCTCGACGTTCGTCGGGCACACGACGACCTCGGCGCCGTAGGCGCGCAGCAGATCGATCTTCTCCTTGGACATCTTGTCCGGCATGACCGCGATGACGCGGTAGCCCTTCAGCCGCGCGGCCATCGCCAGGCCGGTGCCGGTGTTGCCCGAGGTCGGCTCGACGATCGTGCCGCCCGGCTTGAGCAGGCCCGCGCGCTCGGCCGCCTCGATCATCGAGATCGCCGCGCGGTCCTTGATCGACCCGCCGGGGTTGAGCGCCTCGACCTTGGCGACGAGCTGCGGCGCCAGGCCGGCGCCGATCCGCGAGAGGCGCACGAGCGGCGTGTGGCCGATGGCGTCGAGGATCGAGTCCTTGACGTCGGGGGTGGTGGCGACGGTCGGCTGCATGGGCGACAGTGTCGCATCATGCGGCGAGCGCGCCCAGAGGCCGAAGATCCTTCGGCACGACCTCGTTGCAGACTCGTTGCATTCGGCCGTAGCTGCGACACTTCCGGCCATGCCGAACGACGTGCGCCTCGACGACACCGACCGGGCGATCCTCGAGGCGCTCAGCGAGGACGCCCGCCTGCCCAACAACGCCATCGCCGAGCGCGTCGGCATCGCGCCGTCCACCTGCCTGCAGCGGATCCGCGCGCTGCGGCGCTCCGGCGTGCTGCGCGGCTTCCACGCCGAGGTCGACCTCGCGGCGCTCGGCCGGCCGCTGCAGGCGATGATCGCCATCCGCCTGACGGTCCACAAGCGCGAGCAGATCGACGCCTTCACCCAGCACGTGCGCGGGCTGCCGGGCGTCCTGTCGGTCTTCCACCTGGCCGGCGCGACCGACTACCTCGTGTGGGTCGCCGCCGCCGACGCGCAGGACCTGCGCGAGTTCGTCGTCGACCACCTCGCCACCGACCCGGCCGTCGCGCACGCGGAGACGTCGCTGATCTACGAGCACCGCCGCGGCCCCGGCATCTGGGGCGCGGCGGACCCTGGCGCCGAACGGTGAGCGTCGGTTAGCGTGGGCCCATGAGGCCGCCGCTCTTCCGCGACCACCCGCTGCCCGTGCAGCTCGCCCTCGGGGTCGCCCTGCCCGTCGCCTTCGGGCTGCTGACGGGCTACCTGCTCGGCGTGGGCGAGGGCTGGTGGATCATCGCCAACGTCATCGGCATCGGCGGCGGGCTCGGCGCCGGCTTCGACCACGTCGGCGCCGCGGAGGGCGCCAAGCGCGGCCTCGTCGGCGGCGTGCTCTTCGGCGTGGGCGTGGTGCTCGGCGACGCGCTGTGGGTCGACGCGCGCGAGGCCACGGTCGTCGAGCCGTTCGGCCTCTTCCCGCTGATCACCGCGACGATCTCGTCGGGGCTCGGCGCGCTGGGCGGCGCGATGCGCGCCCGCGTCGAGGCCGCCGACGCGGCCCAGGCCTAGCGGCCGCGCGCGACGTCGGGCCCGTCCTCGGGCCCGCGCTGGCGCAGGAAGCGCTGGAACTCGCGCGCGAGGACGTCGCCCGACGGCAGCTCGGTCGGGTCGAGGTCCTCCTCCTCTTCCTCGGCCGCCTTCTCGAGGCGCTCGACGAAGGCCTGCACGTCCGGGTCGGACTGCACGGCCAGCGAGACCTGGCGCTCGTAGTCGCCGGCGGCGACCTCGAGCTCCTCGGCGTCGACGGTCACGCCGACCAGCGACTCGAGCCGGCGCACGAGCGCCAGCGCCGCCTTCGGGTTCGGCGCCGCGGCGACGTAGTGCGGGACGCTGGCCCACAGCGAGGCGGACGGCATGCCCGCGTCGGCGCACGCGGCGTGGAGCACGCCGACGATGCCGGTCGGCCCCTCGTAGCCGGACGGCTGCAGGCCCAGGCGCTCGGTGAGCCCCTGGTCGCTGGCGAAGCCGGTGATGCCGACCGGGCGGCTGTGCGGCACGTCGGCGAGCAGGGCGCCGAGCGAGACGACCAGCTGCGTGCCCAGCGCCTCGGCGAGGTCGACGATCAGGCGCGTGAACGAGCGCCAGCGGAAGCTGGGCTCGGGGCCGGAGAGCAGGACGAGGTCGCGCGGCGCGCGCGGGACCCGGGCCTCGTAGATCTCGACCGACGGCCACTGCAGCTCGCGCGTCGAGCCCTCGACGAGGGAGATGCGCGGGCGGGTGGCCTGGAAGTCGTAGAACTCCTCGGGGTCGATCTGCGCGAAGCGCGTGGCGCCCAGCGAGGCGCCGAAGTAGCGCAGCGCGGCGGAGGCGGCGTCGCCCGCGTCGTTCCAGCCGGTGAAGGCGCAGACGAGCGCGGGGGCGCGGAGGCCGTCGGGCCTGCTCTCCCAGATCAGCGGCTGCATCAGGAGGACGGTAGCGCCATCCGCCCGGCCCTCCATCATCACGGGCCGATGGCCGCAGTCTCAACCCTGCGCGCCGGGGACGAGGTCTCCGGCGTCTACGCGTGCACCCGCAAGGACCGGCTGGTCTCGCGGGCCGGCACGCCGTACCTGGCGCTGGAGCTGCGCGACCGCACGGGCGCCATCCCCGCGCGCGCCTTCCGCGACGCCGACGTCCTGGCCGGCCGCTTCGAGCGGGGCGACCTCGTCCGCGTGGCCGGTCGCGTGGACCGCTTCCGCGACGAGCTCCAGCTCGACCTGCGGGCGATCGCACGCGCCGCGCCCGAGGAGGCCGACCCCGCGACGTTCCTGCCCGTCGCCTACCGCGACCTCGACGAGCTCGACGGCTTCCTGGAGTCGCTGGCCGGCGAGGTCCGCGTCCCGGGCTTCGCCGCCCTGCTGCAGGCGCTGCTGGGCGACGAGGCGCTGCGCGCCGAGTGGCGCCGGGCCCCCTGCACCCGGGCCGGGCACCACGCCTACCTCGGCGGCCTGCTCGAGCACACGGTCGCCGTGGGGACGCTCGCGCTCGAGGCCTGCCAGCTGCACATCAAGCTCCGGCGCGACCTGCTGCTCACCGCGGCGCTGGTCCACGACCTCGGCAAGACCCGGGAGTTCACCTACGGCGCCGAGATCGAGCTCTCCGACGCGGGCCGCCTGCTCGGCCACGTCGAGCTCGGGCTGCGCATGCTCGACGACGTCGCCCGCGGCATCCCGGCGATGGACGAGCCGCGCCGCCTCGAGCTCGCCCACTGCGTGCTGACCCACCACGGCGCCGACGCCACGCCGCAGCGGCGCTTCGCCACGGTCGAGGCGCTGACGCTGCACCGCCTCAACGCGCTGGACGCCGCCGTCAAGGGCGCGCTCGAGCACGGGCTCGGCCTCGACGCCTAGCCGCGAGTGTCGAGTTGTGGCCCCGTGCGGGCTTCAAGTCGACACTCGGCGCGCGGGCCGGGGAGCGAAGCGGCGAAGGAATCGAACCTTCCAAGCGAGGGGCTGCCTCGCCCTGCCGGCTTTGAAGGCCGGATGGGCCACCAGGCCCGTGCCGCTCCGCGACGGAGGCTAACCCGCGGGCAGCACGCCCGCGGCACGCATCTGCTCGGTGGCGCCGGGGCCCGGGCGGGCCCGGAGCTCCTGGGGCGGGACCGGCTCGCCGCAGTGCGAGCAGCGGTACTCGGGGCGCGTGTCGTGGCCGCAGCGGGTGTGCACGAGCACGCGCGGCGGCGGCTCGCCGGCATGCGCGTCGCCCCACTCCATGAGCGCGATGAGCACGGGCTGGAGGTCGAGGCCCTTCGGCGTCGCGCGGTACGCCCCGTCGGCGTCGACCTCGAGGATGCCGTGCTGCACCATCGTCTCCAGACGGTCGGCCAGGATGTTGGTGGCCACGCCGGTCTCGCGGCGGATCTCGGCGTAGTGGCGGCGGCCGAGGAGCACCTCGCGCAGGACGAGCAGCGTCCAGCGCTCGCCGACGATCGCGAGGGTGCGCGCGATCGAGCAGTGCTGCCCCTCGAACGGGCGGTACGGCATCAGCCGAGGACCCTCCGGAGCTGGCGGGTGTGCAGGAGCAGCCGGCCGTCGGGCGCCCACAGCTCGCCATCCTCGACCGCGTAGCCGTCGGCGGTGCGGCGGTTGCGCACGTCGGCCAGGACCCACTCCGGCGCCGGGTCGGGCGCGGCGGCGTAGTGGACGGAGAGCTCGACGGTCGGCATCGCGACGTACTCTGCCAACCGGCCGTAGAGCGCGGGGGCGACGGCGTCGGCCAGGAACGTCGCGACGGCCGCGTCGACCGGCCGGTGCTCGGAGAGGCGCATCCACACCACGAGCCGGCCCTCGTCGCCGCCGGAGAGCGGCAGCCCGATCGCCGGCCGGTACTCGACGTACTGCGACATGTCGGCCTGGGGCACCGGGCGTCCTCCGAGCGGTGCGCAGTCCTCCGGTGGCGCGACCGAGGGCATCGCGTCGGCGGCGTGCGCGAGGCCGGCGCGCTCGGCGCCGAACGTGGCGAGCGCGAGCGCGACGGGCCGCCCGTCCTGCTCGGCGCGCACGGTCACCGTGCTCACCGAGCCGCCGTGGCGCTCCAGGCGCGGGTCGAGATCCACGCGCCCCGCCGCCACCGGCTCGAGCAGCGAGACCGTCAGGGCGCGCGGCGCCCGGCAGCAGTCGTCGACGGCGTAGCGCGCGGCCCGCAGCGCGATGGCCGCCACGTAGCCGCCGTGGGCGCCCAGGTAGCCGCTCCACGAGCCGTCGACCTCCGCGCGCACGCCGTCCTGCACGGCGGTGTGGCGATCGAAGCGGGACCCGGCCGGTGCGTCGATGATGGACATGGGCGCACGGTACGCTTGTCGCTTGCATTTTGCAAGCCTAGAAGTGGCCGGGCACGGCGTGCCCGTTCACCGACACCTTGCGCTCGTCCGTCGGCGCCGGGCGCAGGATCAGCACCTCGGCGTCGGCGGCCGTGAGCAGCCAGACGAGGTCCTCGCCGCTGAAGCCGGCGCGCGGGTTGGAGGTCGCCGAGACGATCACCCGGTCGACCGGCTCCTGCGCCAGCGCGTGACGCAGCGCGTCGCGGTACGTGCGGCCCCGGTAGACGCGGGCGTCGACCGGCACGTCCTGCGCCGCGGCGCGCTGCTCGATGACCTCCAGCAGCGGCATCGCGGTCGAGCACTGCCGCGGCAGCGGGCTCTCGAGCGGCAGGTTCAGCGGGACGGTCGCCAGGTAGCACGGCATGAGCGTCGCGTGCTCGACGCGCGCCAGCCGCACTGCCGCGTCGAACGCCCGCCGCGAGATCGACGCGCCGGTGAACGGCAGCATGATGCGGCGCAGCCGGTCGGGCTCGGTCTCTCGCGGCCGGCGGCCGTGGGGCGGCAACCAGAAGCCGATGGCGACCCCGGCCGCCAGCGCCAGCACGGCGATGAGCGCCGGCGTCATGCCTGCCGCTCCGCACGATCGGCCACGATCCGCACGTCGACCCCCGGGGCCAGGCGCATGATCCGCTGCGGCAGCGGCTCGCGCAGCCGGGCCAAACCCCGCGGCGGCGGCGACTTGCCCAGCAGGACGTAGGTCGCGCCGCGCTCGCGCGCCACCCGCGCCGCCGTCTCGGCGAGGTCGTCGCCCTCCTCCACCACGAACGCCGCCCCGAGCACGGACGCCAGCTCGCGCAGCGCGCGCAGCGACTGCGCCTCCTCGCCCTCGGGCACGTGCCCGGGCGGCTGCACCCACAGCAGGTCCAGGTCCGCGCCCAGCCGCTGGGTCGAGCGCCAGGCGCGCCGCACGAGCCGCTGCGCCCGCGGGTAGGGCGAGACGAGCGCGAGCAGCCGCTCGCCGACCGCCTGCTGGACCTGGGCATCGACACGGTCCTCGCGCGTGCCGAGCGCGTCGACGACGAGCGTGCGGCGCTGCTCGACGTCCTGGGCCACCTGCCGCAGCGCGGTCTCGCGAAGCGCGTTGAGGTTCTCGACGCGGAAGAAGCCGTTGAGCGCCGCCTCGATGCGCTCGGCCGGGTACACGTTCCCGGCCCGGAGCCGTTCGAGCAGCGCCTGCGGCGTGAGGTCCACGATGACGACCTCGTCGGCCCGGCTCAGCACGCCGTCGGGGACCGTCTCGCGCACCCGCACGCCGGTGAGCTCGGCGACGCTGTCGTTGAGCGACTCGAGGTGCTGGACGTTCATGGTGGAGAACACGTCGATGCCGGCGTCGAGCACGTCGTCGACGTCCTCGTAGCGCTTGGCGTGCTCGACGCCCGGCGCGTTGGTGTGCGCAAGCTCGTCGACGAGGCACAGCTCCGGCTCGCGCGAGAGCACCCCGGGCAGGTCGAGCTCCTCCATCGTCGCGCCGCGGTACGTGATCCGCCGCCGCGGGAGGCGCTCCAGCCCCTCCGCGGCGGCCAGCGTCATGTCGCGGCCGTGGGTCTCGAGGAGGCCGACGACCACGTCGCGGCCCGCGTCGAGCTCCCCACGGCCCTCCTGCAGCATCCGCACGGTCTTGCCGACGCCGGCGGCCATCCCGAGGAACACCTTGTGATGGCCCCGGCCGGTCACCTGCGCCCCCAGCACCCCGTGGACGACCAGGTCGATGAGCTTGATCCCCAGGAACGGCGCCACTAGGCCGCCGAGCCCGTAGACGAGCAGGTTGCGGCGCAGCAGCGCCGTGGCGCCGACGGCGCGGTAGCGGACGCCCCGCAGGGCGATCGGGACGAGGGCCGGGATCACCACGGCGTTGAAGACGATCGACGAGATGATCGCCGACTCGGGTGTCCCGAGGCCCATGACGTTCAGGTCCGCCAGCGGCCCCTCGGACCGCCCGGCCCCGGCGTATACCGAGACGAAGATCGCCGGCAGGATCGCGAAGTACTTCGCGACGTCGTTGGCGATGGAGAAGGTCGTCAGCGCGCCGCGCGTGATGAGCAGCTGCTTGCCGACCTCGACGATCTCGATGAGCTTCGTCGGGTTGGAGTCCAGGTCCACCATGTTGCCCGCCTCGCGGGCGGCCTGGGTGCCGGTGTTCATCGCCACGCCGACGTCGGCCTGCGCCAGCGCCGGCGCGTCGTTGGTGCCGTCGCCGGTCATCGCGACCAGGCGGCCCTCGGCCTGCTCGTGGCGGATGAGCTCGAGCTTGCGTTCCGGCGTCGCCTCGGCGAGGAAGTCGTCGACCCCCGCCTCCTCCGCGATCTTCGCCGCCGTGAGCCGGTTGTCGCCGGTGACCATGACCGTGCGGATGCCCATCGCGCGCAGCTGGTCGAAGCGGTCGCGCATGCCCTCCTTGACCGTGTCCTTGAGGTGGATGACGCCGAGGACCTGGCTGTCGCGGGCCACGGCCAGCGGCGTGCCGCCGTCGCGGGCGATGCGGTCCGTCACGCCCTCCAGCTCGGCCGGCGCCCGGCCGCCCTCCGCCTCCACGAAGCGGATGACCGCGTCGGTCGCGCCCTTGCGCAGGCGGTTGCCGTTGACGTCGACACCGCTCATCCGCGTCTGGGCGGTGAACGGCACGAAGTGCGCATGGTGCGGGGCGAGCTCGTGCTCCCGGATGCCGTAGCGCTTGGCGAGCACGACGATCGAGCGCCCCTCCGGGGTCTCGTCGGCCAGCGACGCCATCTGCGCCGCCTCGGCCAGCTCGGCCTCGGCGACGCCGGGCATCGGCACGAGCGCGGCGGCCTGGCGGTTGCCGAGCGTGATCGTGCCGGTCTTGTCGAGCAGCAGCACGTCGACGTCGCCGGAGGCCTCGACCGCGCGGCCCGAGAGCGCGAGCACGTTGCGGCGGACGAGGCGGTCCATGCCGGCGATGCCGATCGCGCTGAGCAGCGCGCCGATCGTGGTGGGGATCAGCGCGACCAGCAGCGCGACGAGCGTCGTCATCGAGATGTCCGCGTCGGCGAAGCGCGCGAAGGGCAGCAGCGTCGCGACGACGACCAGGAACACGATCGTCAGCGCGCACAGCAGGATGTTGAGCGCGATCTCGTTCGGGGTCTTGCGCCGCTCGGCGCCCTCGACCAGCCCGATCATCCGGTCCAGGAACGACTGCCCCGGCTCCTGGGTGATCTCGACGACGATCCGGTCGCTGAGCACGCGGGTCCCGCCGGTGACCGCGCTGCGGTCCCCGCCGGACTCGCGGATGACCGGGGCCGACTCGCCGGTGATCGCCGACTCGTCGACCGAGGCGATGCCCTCGACGACCGTGCCGTCGCCCGGGATGACCTCGCCCGCCACGACGACCACCACGTCGCCGCGGTGCAGGTCGCTCGCGGGAACCGTCGTGCCGTCACGGAGCGTCGCGACCGTGTGCGTGCGCATCGCGCGCAGCGACGCAGCCTGCGCCCGGCCGCGGCCCTCCGCGAGCGCTTCGGCGAGGTTGGCGAAGACGACGGTGAGCCAGAGCCAGACCGCGACCGTGAGCGTGAACCACCACGGGTCGTCGTCCCAGCGCAGGACGAGCGCGAGCGTCGTCACCACGGCGCCGACCTCGACGACGAACATCACCGGGTTGCGCAGCTGCACGCGCGGGTCGAGCTTGCGCAGCGACGCCAGCAGGGCCGGCCGGAGGATCTCCGGCGAGAGCACGGAAGCGCGTTCGGGCCTCATCAGGCCTCCTGGTCCAGGGCCGCGTCGAGGTCCGCGACGTTGACGCCGGGCTCGCCGAAGAGGCCGAGCGCGCGCCCGTCGGTGTGCTCGTCGACCAGCTTCATCACCTTGTCGAGCGGCAGGTGGCGCACGGCGGCCACGCGGTGGGCCTGGATGCGCGCGTTGGCCGGCGAGATGTGCGGGTCGATGCCCGACGCCGAGAACGTCGCCGCGTCCTGCGGCACGTCGCGCGCCGTCAGCCCGGGGACGTAGCGCCGCTCGCGCGCCAGGTACGCGCGCAGGTGCTGCCGCGTGAGGTCGGCGGTCGCGCGCTGGTTCGGGCCGCGGTTGGCGAAGGCCGTCCCCGTGGCGCTGTAGCCCGTCTGGGACGGCCGCGGGACGAAGTCTCCGGGGCCGCGCGGGGGGCGGGCGACCAGCGAGCGGTCGCCGTCGGCCTTGCCGGGGAACGCGACCTGCGCGATCCCGGTGATGAGGAGCGGGAAGGCGAGGCCGAGCAGCACCGTGAAGGCGAGGACGGCCAGCGCGCCGCGGATGAGGTCCTTGCGCATCTAGAAGAGGGAGGTCGTGAGGGACTGGACGATCGGCCCGAGCAGGAGCGCGGGCACGAGCGTGAGGAGGCCGACGAGGAGGACCGTGCCGAGGAGCAGCACCACGAAGGTCGGCGTGTCGGTGCGCATGGTCCCGAGGCCGGCGGGCGCGACGCGCTTGCGCGCGAGCGAGCCGGCGACGGCGAGTACCGCGAGCATCGGGACGAACCGCCCGAGCAGCATCGCGCCCCCGCCCGCGAGGTCGGCGAAGGTGGTCCCGGTGTAGCCGGCGACCGCCGAGCCGTTGTTGTTGGCCTGCGAGAGGTAGGCGTACAACGACTCGGAGAAGCCCTGCGGCCCGGACGCGTAGATCGACGGTCCGCCGTACTTCGTGCCGACGGCCAGGGCGGCGAACACGAGCACGATGAGCGCCGTCCACAGGGCGCCGATCGCGGTGAGCCGCACGTCGCGCGCCTCGATCTTCTTGCCCAGGTACTCGGGCGTCCGGCCGACCATCAGGCCGCCGAGGAAGACCGCGAGGATGACGAAGAGCAGCATCACGTACAAGCCGCTCCCGACACCGCCGAAGACCACCTCGCTCAGCCCCATGCCGAACGTCGGCACCGAGCCGCCGAGCGCGGTGAGCGACTCCATCGCCCCGTTGACCGCGCCGCAGGAGGTGACGGTCGTGGTGACCGTCCACAGCGCGGTCATGGCGGTCGAGAAGCGCTGCTCCTTGCCCTCCATGTTGGCCCCGGTCAGGCCGGCGAGCTCCTGCGCGGAGGTCCCGTGGCGCTCGGCGAAGTACGCGACGAGCACGAGCCCCACGTAGAGGACGCCCATCGCCGAGAAGATCGCCCAGCCCTGCCGCCGGCTGCCGACCATGCGCCCGTAGGTGTAGGTCAACGCCGCCGGGATGCAGAGGATGAGCCACAGCTCGAACAGGTTGGTCAGCGCGTTGGGGTTCTCGAACGGGTGCGACGAGTTGACGTTGAAGAACCCGCCGCCGTTCGTCCCGAGCTCCTTGATCACCTCCTGCGAGGCCACCGGCCCGACCGCGAGGTCCTTGGCCTCGCCCAGCGTCTGCACGACGCCCTGGGAGACGAGGAACAGCGCGCCGACGACCGAGAGCGGCAGCAGGACGTACAGGAGCGTGCGTGTGAGGTCCTGCCAGAAGTTGCCGATCGTGCCGTCGCCGTGGCGGGACGCGATGCCGCGGATCAGCCCGAGCAGGACGGTGATGCCGACGGCGGCCGAGACGAAGTTCTGGACGGCCAGGCCGGTCATCTGCGCGACGTCGGTCATCACCGCCTCGCCGGCGTAGTACTGCCAGTTGGTGTTGGTGACGAACGAGGTGGTGGTGTTGAAGGTGAGGTCCCAGCCCCCGTCGCTCGCCAGGCGGAGCAGCACGTACAGGGCGAGCCACGAGACGCCCGAGAAGGCCACCAGCGACCGCGCGTAGGCCCTCCAGTCCTGGCCCTTGCCCGGGTCGACGCGGATCAGCCGGTACGTCAGCCGCTCCAGCGGTCCGACCACCGGCGTCAGGAACACGCGCTCGTCGCGGTACACGCGCGCCATGTAGCCGCCGAGCAGCGGCACGGTGGCGGTCACGATCGCGCAGAAGACGGCGATCTGCACGAGGTCGAGGGCCATGGCCTACAGGCGCTCCCCGCGCAGCATCGCCCACGTCAGGTAGGCGAGCAGGACGACGGTGACGGCGAGGCCGAAGAGGTCGGAGGCGCTCATCAGACGCGCTCGAGCAGGTCGATGAGGACGTACGCCGCCGCGAAGAACGCGATCCCGATGACGATGGCGAGAAGGTCCATGCAGCCATCGTGCGCCGGCCCCCGTGCGGGCCGCGTACGGCTCTCGTGGCCCCGCGTACAGAAGTCGTACAGGTCGCCGCTAGGCGGCGAAGCGGTAGCCGATGCCGGGGTCCGTGCGGATGTAGCGCGGGCCCTCGGGCGGCTCGATCTTGCGGCGCAGGTTCGCGATGTGCCCGCGCAGGACCGTGACGTCCTCCGCGTAGCCCGGGCCCCAGACCTCGACCAGCAGGGCGCGGTGGGTCATCAGCCGGCCGCGGTTGCGCGCCAGGGTCGCCAGCAGGTCGAACTCGATCGGCGTGAGGTGGACCTCCTCGCCGTCGCGGCGCACGATGTGCGCGGCGAGGTCGATCTCGAGGCCGTCGGCGGTGATGGCCGGCTCGCCGGGGCCCTCGCCCGCGCGGCGCAGCGCGGCCTGCAGCCGCGCCACCAGCTCGCGCGCGCCGAACGGCTTGGTCACGTAGTCGTCGGCCCCGGCCTCCAGCGCACGCACCTTCGCGTCCTCCTCGCCGACGGCGCTGAGGACGATGATCGGCATCTGGCTCCAGGCGCGGATCTGCCGGCAGACCTCGACGCCGTCGCCGTCGGGCAGGACGAGGTCGAGGATCGCGGCGTCGGGCGGCCGGACCGCGGCGAGGTCCAGCGCCTCCTCGGCAGTGGCGGCGGGGATGGGCTCGAACCCGGCGTCGCGGAGGATCACGCGCAGCGCGCGCAGGATCTGGGGCTCGTCGTCGCAGACGAGGATGCGCCGCCGCTCGCTCACGGCGCCACCGGGAACGTCACGACGAACGTCGCGCCCTGGCCGGGCAGGGACTCGACGCGCACCTCGCCGCCGCTGGCCTCGACGAAGCCCTTCACCACGGCGAGGCCCAGCCCCGACCCCGACATCTTCGAGGTGCCCGCGTGGAAGGGCTCGAAGATGTGCGCCTGCTCGGCGGGCGGGATGCCCGGGCCCTGGTCGACGACGCGGACGACCAGGCGCGGGCCGACGACGCGGGCGCGCACCGACACCGGCATGCCGCGCGAATGACGCACCGCGTTCTCGATGAGGTTGGAGAAGGCGCGCTCGAGCTGCGCCGCGTCGCCCCGAACGGGCGGCAGGTCGCGATCGAGCTGCAGGCGCACCAGGTGCGGCTCGCCGACGTGCTCGTTGGCCGCGACGAGCACCTCGTCCAGCGCCACGGGCTCCAGCCGCGGAACCAGGACGCCGCTCTGCAGCCGCGAGAGGTCCAGGAGCTTCTCGATGACGCGCGACAGGCGCGCGCCCTGGTCGGCCACGGCCGCGCTCAGCTCGCGACGGTCGTCCTCGTCGAGGGTCGGGGAGCCGAGCGCCTCGCCGGCGGCGACCATCGCCGTCAGCGGCGAGCGCAGGTCGTGGGAGACGCTGCGCAGGATCGCGGTCTTGAGGTCGTCGCTGCGGCGCAGCGCGGCGGTCTCGACCACCTCGCGCTGGAGCGCGTCGCGCTCCAGCGCCGCGCCGAGGACCGCGTCGAGCGCCGGGACCACGCGCTCCTGCACGCGCTCGCGGACGTCGTCGCGCAGCGGAGCCGGGAGATCCAGGCATGCGGCGCCGCCCTGGAGCGGAAAGGTCGACCGGTCCGGGGTGCCGGTGCCGTCGAGGCGGATCGAGGCCGACGGCAGGTCCAGCATCGCCGCCACCCGCTCCCCGGTCGCGGCCAGGCCGTCCTCCAGTCGCTCGCCACCGAGCAGCAGGCGCGCCGCCTCGGCCGCGAAGCCGGCCTCCTCGCGCCGCTGCTCGGCCTCGACGGTGCGCGCCCGGGCGACCTCGGCGATCGTGCTCGCGACCGCCGCGACGACGAGGAACGCGACGAGCGCGACCCAGTTCTCGGAATCGGCGACCGTGAACCGCCCGGTCGGCGCGATGTGGAAGTAGTTGAAGGCCAGCGCGCTGAGGAACGAGGTGGCGATGCCGAGCCAGAGCCCCCACGTCACCGAGACGGGAAGGACGACGAGCAGCCAGACGACGCCGAGCGAGACGACCGGCGCCGCCTCCTTGAGCGGGTAGACGATCGCCGTGGCCAGCGCGACGCCGGCCAGCGCGGCGACGACACCCAGCCACATTGGCGGCCGATGCGCGGTCACGCCGGCTCCCGCATCGCCCGCCGGGCCAGCTGCGCCGCCACGAGCAGCATCAGGCAGGCGAACGCGACCTCGACCGCCCGCTCCGGGAGCACGTTGACCAGCGCGACGCCGGCCAGCGCGCCCGGGATGGCCAGCCCGCCGAGCAGGAGGCCCTCGCGCAGCCGGAGGTTGCCGTAGCCGTGCTGGCGCCAGGCGCCGAGCAGCGCCACGGGGATGATCGCCAGCAGCGAGGTCGCCTCGGCGTCGACCTGTGAGAGCCCCAGGAAGATCACGAGGCCGGGGACGAACAGGGCGCCGCCGCCGATGCCCAGCAGCCCGGCGACGACGCCCGCGGCCACGCCGATGACCAGCGCCCCGATCACGGGATCAGCAGCTCCACGGCGGCGGCGACGAGCAGCGCGGCGAAGGCCAGCGAGACGGTCCGGGCGGGGAGGCGCTGCTGCAGCGCGGTGCCGACCAGGACGCCACCGAGCGCCGGGATGCCGACGAGCAGGCCCTTGTCGACGTGCACGTTGCCGTAGCCGCCGCCCTGCAGCGCGGCCGCCGCGGCGGCGATGAGCACGATCGCGCCCAGCGACGTGCCGGTCGCCTCGCGCTCGCCGTATCCGAGCCAGAGGATGAGCAGCGGGACGATCACCGTGCCGCCGCCGACCCCGAACAGGCCGCTGAACAGGCCCGCGGCGGTGCCGATCGCGCCGAGCCGCAGCAACCGCGCGTGCGGTGTCTCGTCGGCGCGCGGCATGCTGCGATCATAGGTTCCGTGCCCGAAGCCGCGACCCTCGACGACGCTCTGGCCCCCCTGCTCGCCGACCCGTCGCGGTCCGCCGTGCTGCTCGACGTCGACGGGACGCTGGCGCCGATCGTGCGCCACGCCGACGACGCCCACGTGCCGGAGCCGACCCGCGTCCCGCTGATCGCGATCGCCAAGCGCTACGGGCTGGTCGCCTGCATCAGCGGCCGCCGGGCCGCGATCGCGCGCCGGATCGTGTCGCTGGGGTCGATCACCTACATCGGCAACCACGGGACCGAGATCCTGCGCGGCGGTGCCACCGAGCCGGAGGTCGACCCCGAGGTCGTCGACTGGGGGCGCAAGGTCCGCGCCTTCGCCAAGGGCGAGCTCGACCGCGACGACCTCCTGCGCCGGCGCGTCCGCGGGGAGGACAAGGACGTCATCCAGGCCTTCCACTGGCGCGGGGCGCCCGACGAGGACGCGGCCGAGGCGGTCGTGCGCAAGGTGGCCGAGCGCGCCGAGGAGGAGGGCCTCGCGATCCACTGGGGCCGCAAGGTCCTCGAGGTGCGCCCGCCCGTCGAGCTGCACAAGGGCAAGGGGATCGACCGGCTGCTCGAGCACACCCCGGTCACCGCCGCGCTCTACATCGGCGACGACCGCACCGACGTGGACGCGTTCCGCGCGCTGCGCGCGGCCGTCGCCGGCGGGCAGCTCGAGAAGGCGGTGTGCATCGGGGTCCGGTCCGACGAGACGCCCCGGGAGCTCGAGGACGAGTCCGACCTGATGGTCGACGGCCCGCTCGGCGTCCGCGCCGTGCTCGAGGCGCTCGCCGCGGGCTAGATGCGGTTCGTCGACTTCCTGAAGACCACGGTGCTGCTCAGCGGCGGCGCCGCGACCGCGCTGGCCGTCCTCACCCTCGCCTCGGCGACGCAGCACGACGACGAGAACGCCGTCTTCTACGCCGCGGGCTGGTGGGCGCTGGCGGCGCTGATCGGCGCCTTCGTCGGGCGGCGCAACGAGGTCAACCCGCCGATCGGGAAGCTGCTGGCCGACGCCAAGGCCGCGACGATGATGCCCGACATCCGCCCGGGCGCCGTGCTGCTCAACCGGCTGTGGCCGCTCGTCATCGCGGTGATCGCCGCGGGCGCCCTGGCCGTCCTCGGGCCGCAGGTGCCCGGGATCGCCACGGGCTTCTGCCTGATCTGGTCGCTGGCGTGGCGGCGCCAGGAGTCCGCCGTGCAGGCGATCGAGGAGCGCGACGGCGTCTCGTTCTTCGTCGAGCCGACGTCGCCGATCCGCCCGATGCAGCTCACGCGCATGCCCGGGTTCCGCCGCGAGGTTCCGACCTAGGCCGGCGCGGGCACCGGCACCGGCTCGCGCACGGTCAGCCGCGGCAGGAAGGCGTGCACGAGCGGCCCGATCGACAGCGCGTAGACGACGGTGCCGAGGCCGACGGTGCCGCCGAGGGCGGCGCCGACGAGCAGGACGGCGACCTCGATCGAGGTCCGCACCACGCGGATCGAGCCGCCGGTGCGCGCGACCAGCCCGGTCATGAGCCCGTCGCGCGGCCCGGGCCCGAAGCCGGCGCCGATGTACAGCCCGCCGGCCACGCCGTTGAGCACGACGCCGGAGAGGAGCATCGCCAGCCCGACCGGGAACGACCCGGCGTCCGGCACGACCGGCAGCGCCAGGTCGACCACGACGCCGATCACGATGATGTTGCTGATCGTGCCGACGCCGGGCGCCTGGCGCAGCGGCAGCCAGGCCAGCAGCACCAGCGCGCCGGTGACGATCACCACCGTGCCGAAGGACAGGCCCGCCTGGTCGGCGATGCCCTGGTGGAACACGTCCCACGGGTCGAGGCCGAGGCCGGCGCGGATCATCAGCGCCATGCTCGCCCCGTAGAGGACGAGCCCGGCCTGCAGCTGGACGAAGCGGCGGAGCATGTGCGGGGCATGGTGGCCCAGATTGGCCTTGAGTTCCATGGCCAATCTTGCGACAGTGGCCTGCATGGACGCCGACCGCAGCGTCACCGGCCCGCATCTGGCCCGCCTGCTCGGCTCGTGGCGGTCCTCCGGACCCGCCTACGCGGCCCTGGCGCGGGCCCTGCGGCTGCTCATCCTCGACGGCCGGCTCCCGCTGCGCACCCGCGTGCCCGGCGAGCGCGACCTCGCCGAGGCGCTCGGCGTGAGCCGCACGACCGCGACCGCGGCCTACGCCGCGCTGCGCGACGAGGGGTTCCTCGCGAGCCGCCGCGGGGCGGGGTCGTGGACGCGCCTGCCGAGCGATCGAGTGGAACGAAAGCCGGAACTATCCCGGCTTTCGTCACAGTCACGGGGCGGAGGGGTGGGGGGCGAGGTGATCGACCTCACGTGCGCGGCGACGTGGGCGCCGGCGGGCGCGCTGCACGCCGCGCTGGCGGCCGCGACCGCCGAGCTGCCGCGCCACCTGCCCGAGCCGGGCTACGACACCGCCGGCCTGCCCGTCCTGCGCGAGGCGATCGCCGCCCACCTGACGGCGCGCGGCCTGCCGACCGTCCCCGAGCAGGTGCTCGTCACCGCGGGCGCGCAGCACGCGCTCGCGCTGCTGCTGCGCGTGCTCGCCGGGCCGGGCGACCGCGTGCTCACCGAGCACCCCAGCTACCCCAACGCGCTGGACGCGATCCGGGCCGTCGGCGCGCGGCCGGTGCCCGTGCCGATGCTCGAGGACGGCTGGGACCTCGACATGGTCGAGGCGACGCTGCGCCAGGCGGCGCCGCGCATGGCCTACACCATCCCCGACTTCCAGAACCCGACCGGCCTCACGCTCCGCGCGGAGGACCGCGAGCGCCTGGTCGCGCTGGCGCGCACGACGCGCACGCCGCTGGTCGCCGACGAGACGCTCGCCGAGGTGCGCCTGGGCGGCCCCGCGCCCCCGCCGCCGCTAGCCGCCCTGGACCCGGGCGGCGAGACGGTCGTCACGGTGGGGTCGATGAGCAAGGCGTTCTGGGCCGGCCTGCGGATCGGCTGGGTGCGGGCGAGCCCGACGCTCGTGCAGCGCCTGGCCGCCGCACGCGCGACGGTCGACCTCTCCAGCCCGGTCGTCGAGCAGCTCGTCGCCACCGAGCTCCTGCGCGACGCCGCGCCCGTGCTGGAGCGCCAGCGCGCGGCGGCCCGCGCGCGGCGCGACGTGCTGGTCGCCGCCCTGCGCGAGCACCTGCCGGGCTGGCGCTTCGCGGTCCCCGACGGCGGGCTGTCGCTGTGGGTCGAGCTCGACGCCTCGCGCAGCAGCGCGCTGGCCGCGCTGGCCGACCGCCACGGCGTCCGCGTCGCCGCCGGCCCCCGCTTCGGCGTCGACGGGGCCTTCGAGCGCTTCGTGCGCCTGCCCTTCGCCCTGCCCGAGGACGTGCTCGAGGACGCCGTGCCGCGCCTCGCCGCCGCGTGGCGCGCGGTCACCGACGGCGCCTCCGCGGGGCCCGCGACGCCCGCCCTCGTGGCCTAGAAGGCCGACGCGATCCCGGCGATGGCCGGGGCGAAGACGAGCGCCGGCAGGAAGTTGCCGACCTTGACGTCGGTGAGGTCCAGCAGCTTGAGCGAGATCCCGATGATGAGCACGCCGCCGGCGCTCGTCATCGACAGCAGCGCGTCGCTGCCCTCGGTGAGGATCGAGTCGAACGCCCCGGCGCCGAGCGACAGCGCCCCCTGGTAGACGAGCACGGTCACCGCGGCCAGCGCCACGCCCGGGCCGAGCGAGGCGGCCAGCGCGATCGAGGCGAAGCCGTCGAGCGTCGCCTTCGTGAACAGCGCGTCGTGGTCGCCGATCAGGCCGTCCTGGATCGCGCCGACGACGGCCAGCGGGCCGACGCAGAACAGCAGGCTGGCGGTGAAGAACGCCTCGCTGACCGTGGAGTGCTCGTTGCCCGAGCTCATCCACGCCTGCAGCCGGTCGCCGAGGCCCGCCAGCCGGTCCTCGATGCGCAGCGCCTCCCCGGCCAGGCCGCCGAGCAGCACGCCGCCGAGGACGAAGAGCGAGTTGGTGCCCTTCCACTCCAGCGCGAGCTCGACGCCGATGACGAGCGTGATCAACCCGAGGCCGCGCAGCACGCGCTCCTGCAGCCGCTCGGGGAGGCGGCCGCCGACGAGCACGCCGAACAGGGTGCCCGCGAGGATCGCCGCGACGTTGACGATGGTCCCGGTCATCAGGAAGGTGCGGGAGGATGCCAGGTCCATGGCCCGGCCCGACGTCCTGTTCGTGCGGCTCGGCTCCACGTTCGGGCTCCGGGCCGCGGAGGACGAGCTGGAGGCCGCGCTGCGCCGTGCCGGCGCCGAGGTGGTCGCCGTGTCCGCCGCCCGACCGCGCGAGGTGCGCACGCTCATGGCCACCGACCTGGTCTGGGCCCGCGCCGCTAGGCGCGCCGCCGCGGTCGCGCTGCGCGACCACGACCCGCGCGCGGTCCTGTACTCGACGACCACCGCCGCGCTGCTGTGGCCGCGGCCGGGCGCGATCCGCTTCGACGCGCCCGCGGCCAGCACCGGCCGCCACGCGCTCGTGGTCGGCGCCGGGCCTTCGGGCATGTCGGCGGCCTACCACCTGCGCCGCATGGGCCATGCGGTCACGGTGGTCGACGCCGGCCCGATGCTCGGCGGCATGATGCGCTTCGGCATCCCCAAGTACCGCCTGCCGCGCGAGGTGCTCGATGCCGAGATGCAGCGCATCGTCGACCTGGGTGTCACGGTGAAGCTCGAGCACAAGGTGGCCAACATCGCCGACGAGATGCGCGAGGGCGGCTACGACGCGGCCTTCCTGGCCGTGGGGGCGCACATCGCCAAGCGCGCCTTCATCCCGGCGGGCGATTCCACCCGCGTGCTCGACGCCATCGCGGTGCTGCGCTCGATGGAAGGCGAGGACAAGCCGATGCTGGGCCGCCGAGTCGTCGTCTATGGCGGCGGCAACACCGCGGTGGACATGGCGCGCACCGCACGGCGCCTGGGCGCCACCGAGGCCATCATCGTGTACCGCCGCACCCGCGAGAAGATGCCGGCGCACGACCTGGAAATCGAAGAGGCGCTGCAGGAAGGCGTGATGGTCAAGTGGCTGTCCACCATCCGCGCCGCCGGCGATGGCGCGCTCACGATCGAGAAGATGCGCCTGGACGACAAGGGCTAGACACAGCACACCGGCTA
>JACRMD010000042.1 GCA_016215085.1 Solirubrobacterales bacterium
AACCGCCGGCTCGCGGCGTTCGCCGCCGGCGCGGACCCGGTCGTGGACGCGCTGCGACCGGCGGCGCGCGCGCTCTCCCCCACCCTGCGCGACGTGCGCGCCACGGCGCCCGAGCTCGCGGCGTTCGTGCGCGCGCTGGGCCCGGCGATCGACGCCTCGCGCGACGGGGCGCCCGAGCTCGCGCGGTTCCTGCGCGCGGCGCGGCCGCTGCTCGCCGAGCTGCCCGGCTTCCTGCGCGAGCTCGACCCGATCCTCTCGCTCGTCGGCGAGATGAAGCGCGAGCTGGCCGGCGGCGTGCTGGCCAACTGGGTCGCCGCCACGCAGATCGCCGACGGCCACGGCCACTACCTGCGGACCGAGTTGGTGTTGAACCCCGAGGGCCTGGCCCCGTACGAGCGGCGCATCGGCACCAACCGCGCGCAGCCCTACGCGCGCGGCGGCGACGACCGCCTGGCGGTCTTCGACGCGCGCTCGTGCGCGAACCCGTCGCCCCGGCTGGCGCGCGTGGACACCGAGCTGCTGCGCCGCATCGCCGCCACGGTGATCGGCCCGGCCGCGCCGCCGTGCCTGGCCGCGCGGCCCCCGGGCGGCCAGGCCTACGCGCACGCGGTGCGCCGCGCCGGTCCCTAGGGTCCGCGCGATGCACGCGGTCCGTCGCGGCCTGCCGCTGTGGCTCGCGCTGTTCGCGGCCTACGCCGCCACGCTCGCCGTGGACGGGCGCCTGACCGCGCCCGAGGCGCACCGGCTCCTCGTGGCCGAGTCGATCGCCACCGACCGCGACCTCGACGTGGCCGACGACGCACGCACGGGCGAGGTGGTCGCGCTGCCGGACCGGGGGCGCAACCTCGCGGCGCCCGTCCTCGCCGACGGCGAGCCCGACGCCATCGTGCGCCTGCCGACGGCGACGCTCGGCCACACGCTCGAGCCGGTCGGCATCGGGTTCGCGTCGCTCGCCGCCCCCGCCTACGCGGCCGGCGACGTGGTCGGCGCGCCGGCCGCGGCCGTCCGCCTGTGGCTCGCCGCGCTGACCGCGCTGGGCTTCGTGCTCGCCGCCGCGCTCGGCCGCCGGCTCGTCCCCGAGCCGTGGGCGACCCGCGCGGCGCTCGTCGCCGGGTTGTCGCCGCCCGTGCTCGGCGCCGCCGCCGCGATCTCGCCCGAGGGCGTCGGCGCCACGGTGCTGGCCGGCGCGGCGCTGCTGGCGCTGCGCGTGCGCGACGAGCCGCGCGCCGCGTGGGCGTTCTGGTGCGCGGCGCTCGTCGGATGCGCGCCGTGGCTGTCGCTGAAGCTGCTGGCCCCGGCGGCGGTGATCGCGCTGGCCCTCGCCCGCTGGCTGCGCCGCCGCGCCCGCGGGCTGACCGGCTTCGTGGCGCTCGAGGTCGTGCTGATGAGCGCGGTGGTCTACATCACCGTCCACGAGCGCCTCTACGACGGCTTCAACCCGTACCGCGACCGGCCGACCGGCGCGACCGGGGCGGCCGACCACCTCGAGCGCGCCCCGCGCCTGCTCGAGCTGTGGGGCGACCCCGGCGTGGGCCTCCTGCGCTGGGCCCCGTTCGCGCTGCTGGCCTTCGTCAGCCTCTGGCTGCTGTGGCGCTCACGTCGCGATCGGCTGGCGGTGGCGCTGCCGGCGCAGGTCGACGTCGAGGTCGCCTCCGCCTTCCTGCTGCTGATCTGCGGCGCCGTGGCGATTGTCGCGGCGTTCCTCGCGCCCGGCACCTCCGGCCCGTGGTTCCCCGGCCGCGAGCTCGTCCCCGCCGCGCCCGCGGGCGCCGCGCTGGCCGCGTGGGGCCTGCGCTTCGCCCCGCGCACGGGCGCCGTCCTCACGGTGCTCACGCTGGGCACCAGCGCCTACCTCCTGCTGGCCGGCCTCCTCGGCGACCTGACCCTGCGGCCGTTCCACGCGTGAGCGGCGACCAACCGGCGCCACGACACACCGGGTTCTGGCAAGGTGCGGCACATGGGGTACGTGCGCAAGGGACTGCGGGCGGGGGCGGTCGCGCGGCGCGAGGCGCGCTTCCGGGCCTGGGCCGCCCGCCTGGACTTCGAGCTGCGCCGGCGGGGCAGCCGCCTGGTGCTGGACGCCGATGCGGCGCCGACCTGGGAGACCGCCCCGTCGATCGAGCCGATCGCCCACGCGCTGAGCGCGCCGACGCAGGGCGAGGCGCCGACGTTCACGCTGCGCCTGGGCCGCGACGTGCACCTCGGCCGCGGGCTGACGATCGAGTTCCGCCCCGACGGCGCGAACCTGCTCGAGCTCGGCGACGGCGTGCACCTGCAGGACGGCAACCGCTTCGTGCTGGCCGACGGGCGCATCTCGTTCGGCGCCCGCGGCCGGCTGCGCTCGGGCAGCATCCTGAAGTCCTCGGGCGACCTGCTCATGGGCGAGCAGGTCATCCTCGCCTACCACTGCGTCGTGCACTGCGCCGAGCGCATCGAGCTCGGCGACCTCGTCGGCATCTCGGACCGCTCGACGCTCGTGGACTCCAGCCACACCGTCGACGGCAGCGACATCTACTACTACGAGCAGCCGATCGTCACGACGCCGATCGTGCTCGAGCGCAACGTCATCGTGTCGGCCAACGTGATGGTGCTGCGCGGCGCGCACGTCGAGCGCAACGCGCAGCTCGGCGGCGGCGCCGTCGTGCTCAAGGGCCGCTACCCCGCGGGCTGGCTCGTGGGCGGCAATCCCGCCAAGCCGGTGCGGCCGCTGGGCCCGGCCGCGCGCCCGTGGACGCCCGGCGAGGCGGAGGGGCACGAGCCCGGCAAGCGCCTCGTCACGCCGCTGCGGCGCGGCGCCGTGGCGGTCTAGGCGCCGGGCGGGTCGCTCGTGTACAGGCGGCGCAGGCCGTCGACGAGCTGCCGGCGCTCGGCGTCGGAGAGCCGCCCGTCCGGGTGCATCGGCTTGTACTGCAGCGGCGGCATCTCGCCCTCGATGACCGCCTGGGCCACCTCGTCGACCGCCGGCTGCGGGCGGTCCCACGTGGAGACGTTGAGGACCCCGCGCCCGTCCTCCACGTCGCTCTGCACCAGCCACGACACCGGGGCGACGTTGCTGTACCACGGCCACGTGGTGTTGTACGAGTGGCAGTCGCCGCAGGCGCCGGCGAAGAGCTGCTCGGTCCGCGCGTCGGGGAACTTCGCCGCGCGCGTCGGCGCCGGGTTCGCGTGGTCGCGCCCGTAGGGCACGAGCTGGATGACCAGCAGCGCGCCGAGGACGATGAGGACCACGCGCGGTGCCCATGTCCGGATCATGGGGCGACACTAGACCGCCCACCGGCGCGTGGCGTCGGGGTTCCGCCGCAGTGCGGCTCAGCCCTCGGCCGCACCCGGGCCGGGCGCGGGCGCGACGTCGCGCGCGGTGAGCTCGTCGCCGCAGCGGTCGCAGGCGAGGTGGACATGGGCCTCGCCCCCGCAGTCGCGGTGGCGGTAGTGCACGGGCGGGCCGTCGGGCGCCATGTGGCGGTCGCCCCAGTCGCGGATGGCCAGCAGCACCGGGTAGAGGTCCAGGCCCTTGTCGGTGAGCCGGTACTCCATGCGGGTGCGCGTGTCCTTGTAGGGCTCGCGGCGCAGGATGCCGTGCTCCACCAGGCGGTCCAGGCGATCGGCGAGGCGGCTGCGGCTGATCCCCAGGCTCGCCTGGAGGTCGTCGAAGCGCCGGACGCCGGCGAAGGCCTGCTTGACCACCAGGAAGGTCCAGCGGTCGCCGAGCACGGTCAGCGGCCGGGTGATCGAGCACGGCTGGGCGATGAGCTCCTCGTAGCGCACGTGCGGAGGCTAGCCCACTTGCGTCCCGAAACGGAACTCTGGTACGACTCCCGGCATGGAGTCTCACAATGAAACCCAGCATCGCGGGTGTCGAGTCGATGCCCGCACAGGGCAGCAGCCCGGCACTCGGCGTGGAGGGCGGGCGTGATGCGCGCGCTCCGCGTCACCGACGACACGGCCGGCCCCGGCGGCGTCCGCCTCGCCGACGTGCCCGAGCCCGGCGAGGACGCGCTGGTCGTGCGCGTCCGCGCCGCGGGCGTCGGCTTCCCCGACCTGCTGATGAGCCACGGCCGCTTCCAGATCCGGCAGCCGGTCCCGTTCACGCTCGGCTGGGAGGCGGCCGGCGAGGTCGTGCACGCGCCCGCGGGCAGCGCGTTCGCGCCCGGCGACCGCGTCGTCACGCTCTCCTTCGGCGCCCACGCCGAGCAGGTCGCGGCCGTGCCTGAGGCGACCTTCGCGCTGCCCGCCGGCCTCTCCGACGAGCAGGCCGCCGCGCTGCCCCTGAACTACCTGACCGCCTACGCGGCGCTGCGCCGTCGCGGTCGCCTGCAGGCCGGCGAGACGGTCCTGGTCCACGGCGCGGCGGGCGGCACGGGCACGGCCGCGGTCCAGGTCGCCAAGGCGCTCGGCGCGCGCGTGCTGGCCGTCGTCTCCACGCCCGAGAAGGCCGAGACCGCGCGCGCCGCCGGCGCCGACGAGGCGTTCCCGGCCTCCGGCGACTGGCGCGCGCAGGTGCTCGAGGCCGGCGGCGCCGACGTCGCGTTCGACCCGGTGGGAGGCGACCGCTTCGCCGACACGCTGCGCTGCATGAACGCCGAGGGCCGCGTCGTCGTCGTGGGCTTCGCCGACGGCGCGATCCCGACGGTCGCGGTCAACCGCCTGCTGCTGCGCAACGTCGACGTCTGCGGGTGCACCTGGAGCGTCCTGGCCACGACGCCCACCGGCCTCGCCGACGCGGCCGCCGAGCTCTCGCGGATGGTCGTCGCCGGCGCGGTCACGCCGCTGGTGGGCGCGACCTACGCCCTGGAGGACGGCCCGCGCGCGCTGCGCGACCTCGAGCAGCGCCGCGCCCGCGGCAAGGCGGTGCTGGTGGCCTAGGGCGCGCGCGAGGCCTCGGCGGCGTCCAGCCGCTCGAGGATCCGCGACGCGGCCGAGGCGGGGTCCAGCCGGCGCGAGACGACCTCGTCGAGCAGCTCGCCGAAGGCCGGGTCCTCTCCGAGCTGCTCCTCGAGCCGGCGGCGCAGCCGGTGCGTGCAGATGGCGACGACCTCGTTGCGCAGGTTGCGGCGGCGGCGCTCGCTCAGCGTGCCCTCCGCCTCGATGTGGGCGCGGTGCTCGTCGAGCTTCTCGACGAGCTCGGGCACGCCCTGGCCGCGCACGGCCTCGGTCTTGACGATCGGCACCCGCCAGCCCTTCTGGGGCGCCAGCGACAGCACGCCGCGGATCTCGCGCACCATCGTCTCGGTCAGCGGGTGGTCGGCCTTGTTGACGACGATGATGTCCGGGATCTCCATGACGCCGGCCTTCAGCGCCTGGATCGAGTCGCCGGAGCCGGGCATGAGGACGAGGACGATCGTGTCGGCGTGGTCGATGATGTCGACCTCGGCCTGGCCGACGCCGACCGTCTCGAGGAACACGTCGTCCTTGCCCGCAGCGTCCATGAGCAGGGCCGCCTGCAGCGCGGCCTCGCTGAGGCCGCCGAGCGCGCCGCGGTTGGCCATCGAGCGGATGAAGACGCCTGGGTCGAGGAAGTGGTCGGTGAGCCGGATGCGGTCGCCGAGCAGCGCGCCGTGGGTGAACGGCGACGACGGGTCGATCGAGAGGACGGCGATGTTGCGGTCCTGCTCGCGGCGCAGCTTCGTGAGCGCGCTGATGAGCGTCGACTTGCCCGCGCCGGGCGCGCCGGTGAGGCCGACGATCGCCGCCCTGCCCGTGTGCGGGTAGACCTCGCGCACGAGCTCCCAGCCGGCCGGGTCGTCGCTCTCCACCAGGGTGATCGCGCGCGCGAGCGCGCGGCGGTCGCCGTCGAGGAGGCGCTGGGCGAGCGAAGCGGTGGCCTGCGACATGGGCGGCGCATGATGCCGAAGTCCGCCGACGATCAGCGGTACCCTCCGCCCGCAGTGCAACGGGTCCTGACGCCGCCGGCCCCGACGGGGGTGCCGGCGTTCCACGTACGTGGCGAGCCGCCGCCCCGCCACGGCGGGCCGCTGGTCCTGCTGCGCTTCATGCGCGAGCACGGGATGCTCAACCGCCGGTACGCGCGGCTGCTCGTGCGGCTCGCGTGGCTGAAGCTCCGGTTCCGCGGGCGGCTGCAGCTCGACGGCTTCGCGTTCGTCGGGCCCGGCGTGACGCTGGAGATCGGGAAGGGCGCCGTGCTGCGCCTCGGGCGCTGGTCGTGGCTCGGCCACGGCTGCAAGATCCGCGTGCACGAGGGCGAGGTCTCGATCGGCGCGAAGACCGTGATGGGCCAGGAGTGCACGATCTCGGCGTTCCAGCACGTGTCGGTCGGCCGTGAGTGCATCGTCGCCGACCGCGTGATGCTCATCGACTTCGACCACGGCGTCGTCGAGGTCGAGCGGCCGATCCGCCAGCAGGGCATCTACAAGCGGGACGTCCGCGTCGGCAACAACGTGTGGGTCGGCTACGGCGCCTGCTTTCTGCGCGGCGCCACCGTGGGCGACAACTGCGTGGTCGGGACCAACAGCGTCATCACCAAGGACGTGCCCGACAA
>JACRMD010000320.1:0-20917 GCA_016215085.1 Solirubrobacterales bacterium
GGCGCCGACCTCGGCCGCGAGGTCCGGGCGGTCGTTGAGCACGAACAACGCCCGGGCCCGCGCGCAGGCGGCGCGCGCGACCTCGGCCGCGGCGCGCACCGCGTCGTCGGGCGCGGTCTTCATCCGCAGCTGGAAGACGTCGGCGCCGCCGGCCAGCGCGGCCGGCAGGACGTCGGCGAGCGGACGCCCTCCGGGGCGGTCGTCGGCGATGAGGTACAGGCGCGCGCGGGCAAGCCTCGCGAGGCGCTCGGAGCGGGGCACGGCACCAGTGTGGCAGGCGCCGCATCGGCGCTACGCTCTGTCGCACGGGAGCCCGCGAACGGGCTGAGAGGGCGGCACCGGGCCGCCGACCGTCAGCGAGCTGATCCGGGTCATGCCGGCGAAGCGAACGATGATGCCTCCGAGCACCCATCCCCCAGACGTGGCCGTCGTCGGCGGCGGCGTCATCGGCCTCGCGATCGCCTGGCGCGCACGCCGGCGCGGGCTCGAGGTCGCCGTGTTCGATCGCGGCGAGCTCGGCGCCGGCACGTCGTCGGCCGCCGCCGGCATGCTCGCGCCGGTCGCCGAGGCCGACCCGCAGGAGCGCGGGCTGCTCGAGCTCGGCCTGGAGAGCGCGCGCCGCTGGCCGGCCTTCGCGGCGGAGCTGCGCGACGTCACCGGCGTCGACGTCGGCTACCGGACCTGCGGCACGCTGCTGCTGGCGCGCGACCGCGACGAGGCCGAGCACGTCGAGCGCGAGCGCGCCCTGCGCGAGCGCCTCGGCCTGCGCGTCGAGCGGCTGCTCGGGAGCGCCGCCCGCCGGCTCGAGCCCGGCCTGGCCCCGGCGCTGCGCCTCGCGCTCGCGCTGCCCGACGACCACGCGGTCGAGCCGCGGCGCGTCGTCGCCGCGCTGGTCGAGGCGTGCACGCGCGCGGGCGTCCGGCTGCACCCGCACACGCCGGTGAGCGACCTCGCCGCGCTGGACGCCGACCGCGTGGTGCTCGCCGCCGGCGCGTGGTCGGGGACGCTCGCGCCGGTGCCGGTCCGCCCGGTCAAGGGCCAGTCGCTGCTGCTGCGCGACCCCGGCGGCCCCGGGCTCGCCGACCGCGTCCTGCGCTTCGAAGGCGGCTACCTCGTCCCGCGCGGCGACGGCCGCTACTACCTCGGCGCGTCGGTCGAGGAGCGCGGCTTCGACACCGCGGTCCGGACCGGCCCGCTCTACGAGCTGCTGCGCGACGCCGCCGAGCTCGTCCCCGGCGTGCTCGAGCTCGAGGTCGACGAGGTCGTCGTCGGCCTGCGCCCCGGCACGCCCGACAACGCGCCCCTGCTCGGGCCCGACCCGGAGGACCCCCGCCTCGTGCACGCCACCGGCCACTACCGCAACGGCATCCTGCTGGCGCCCGTCACCGCCGACCGCGTCGTCGAGCACCTCCTGGGGGTGCCGGCATGACGATCGAGGTCACCGTCAACGGCGACGCGCGCGAGCTCGCGGAGGGCACGACGGTCGAGCAGCTCGTCGAGCAGCTCGGCGGCGGCGACCGCGGCGTCGCGGTGGCCGTCGACGCGACCGTGGTGCCGCGCGGCGCATGGGAGACCACGACGATCCCCGACGGCGCCCAGGTCGAGGTGCTCGTGGCGGTGCAGGGCGGATGAGGATCGCCGACCGCGACTTCACCTCGCGCCTCGTGCTCGGCACCGGCGGCTTCCCGCGCCTGGAGACGCTGGCCGACGCGGTGCGCGCGTCCGGGACCGAGATGGTCACCGTCGCGCTGCGGCGCATCGACCCGGCCGCGCGGGGGTCGCTCGTCGACGTGCTCGACGACTGCGGCGTGCACGTCCTGCCGAACACCGCCGGCTGCTACACCGCCCGCGACGCGGTGCTGACCGCCAAGCTCGCCCGCGAGGCGTTCGCCACGGACTGGGTCAAGCTCGAGGTCATCGGCGACGAGCGCACGCTGCTGCCCGACGCGGTCGAGCTGGTGCTCGCGGCCGAGCAGCTCGTCGACGAGGGGTTCGTCGTCCTGCCGTACACCACCGACGACCCGGTGCTCGCCAAGCGCCTCGAGGACGCCGGCTGCGCGGCGATCATGCCGCTGGGCTCGCCGATCGGCTCGGGCATGGGCATCAACAACGCCTACAACCTGCGGCTCATCCGCGAGCAGACCGCGCTACCGGTCATCCTCGACGCGGGCGTGGGCACCGCCAGCGACGCGGCGCTGGCGATGGAGCTCGGCTGCGACGCGGTCCTGTGCGCCAGCGCGATCTCCCGCGCCGAGGACCCGGTCGCGATGGCGCGGGCGATCCGCCTGGCCGTCGAGGCCGGCGTGCTGGCCCGCGAGGCCGGCCGGATCCCGCGGCGGCTGCACGCGCAGGCCTCCACGCCGGAGGAGGGCGTAGCGGAGTTCGTGCACCCGTCGGACCCGGCGCGGTCGGGGTGGGTGGCGGGCGCCGATTCATGACGCGGGTCGACGACCTCGTCGACGCCTTCCAGGCGGCGCTGGTCGGGCGCGACCGGGCGGCGTTCGCGCAGTGCTGCGCGCTGGACGTCCACTACGAGGACCCGCTGACCGACGCGCCGCTGCGCGGCTGCGACGCGCTCGGCGACCACGCCGCGCAGCTGTGGGTCGCGTTCCCCGACGCGGTCGTCGAGAAGACCGGGGAGCGGCTGCACGACGGCCGCTACGTGGCCGCGCCCGTGCGGATCGCCGGGACGCACACCGGCACCGCGCACGACCTGCCCGCCACGGGCCGCAGCGTGGCGCTCCACGCGGTCCTCTACTGCGAGCTCGACCCGGCGCGCGAGCGGCTCTGGCGCGTGCGCGCGTTCTACGACCTGTACGACGCCGCGGTCCAGCTCGGCGTGCTGCCGTCCCACGGCGGCCTCGGCGAGCGCGCCCTGCTGCTGCTGCGCGGCTTCGGCCTGCGCGCCCGCGGCTCTACGTGACCTCGATGCTGCCCAGCATGCCCGGGTGCAGCGTGCACTCGTACTTGACGAGGCCCGCCTCCTTGGGCGTGAACTCGTAGGTCCCGCCCTCGCCGAAGGTGTCGGACTTGAAGTCGGCGCCGTCCATGGACACCACGTTGTGCGGGATCGACTCGTCGTTGGTCCACGTGACGGTCTGGCCCACCTTGACCGTGATGGCCGCGGGGTCGAACTTCAGGTTCTCCATGGACACCTTGGTCGTGGCCACGGGGGCCGAGGCCCCGTCGCTCGCGGCGCCGCCGCCGCTGCTGTCGTCGTCGCCGCCGCACCCGGCGGCGAGCGCGGCCGTCGCGAGGACGGCCGCGAGGAGGAGGATCGGACGGATCACCCCGACAGTGTGACTCACCCGGTGACGGTGATCGTGCCCTGCATGCCCGGGTGGATGGTGCACACGTAGGAGATGGTGCCCGCCTTCTTCGGGGTGAAGGCGAACGTCCCGCCGCGGTTGAAGGTGTCGGACTTGAACGTCGCGCCGGACGTCGCGGTGACGTTGTGCGGCAGGTCGCTGTCGTTCTTCCACGTGATCTTCTGACCGGCCTTGACGGTGATCTTCGCCGGCTGGAAGGAGGTCCCGACCATCGAGACCTCCTTGGCGCCGCTCGCGGGAGCGGCGGCGGTGGTGGTGGTCTGCTTCGCCGAGGACGAGCCGCCGTACGCGCCGCCCGAGGACGACGAGTCGTCGTCGCCGCCGCAGCCGGCGACGACCAGCACGCCCGCGACGAGCGCCGGGAGCAGGATGCGCTTCATGTCCTCAAGGACGCCCGGCGGCCGGGCATCCTTCCCTGCTCAGGCGACCTCGACGAGCACCGGGGCGTGGTCGGAGAGGCCGTGGCGGTCGAGCGTCCGGGGCTTCCCGGCGGCGGCCAGGCCGCGGACGAGGACGTGGTCGACGCCGTGGCCGCCGGCGTCGGCGAAGCCGTCGATCCGCGGGTCCGGCACGTTGCAGTCGCCGCCGAGGACCGCGGGCCCGTCGCCGGCCCAGGCGCGCACGGCGGCGCCCGCCCTGGCGAGGTCGGCGCGCGTGAGCTCGTGGGGGCGGACCTGCGCGTGGACGTTGGCGACCCAGAGGCCCGAGGCGAGCCGGACGCCGTGGGCGACCCGCCGCTCGGGCAGCCGGCGCAGCAGCTCCCGGCGGTGCTCGAGGATGCGCTCGCCGCGGACGAGGATCGCGTTGGAGCCGCCGCCGGCCGACTTCATGACGTCGGGCCGCCACTGCGCCAGCAGCCGCCGCAGCGGCAGCAGCTCGTTGCGGGAGGTCAGCGCCATGCGCTCGCTCGCATGCGCGGCCCGCGCCAGCGGCTCCGGCCACCACGGCGGCACCTCCTGCAGCAGCGCGACGTCCCACTCCCAGGAGGCGATGAGGTCGCGGAACTCGGGCAGCAGCGAGCGTGGGCGGTCCGGGACCGCGCGGCCGTGGAAGAGGTTCCAGGTGAGGACCCGCATGGCCGCGTATGTAACCGCTTCGCTTCCGTCGTCACGGCTCCGTCTTCTAGGGTGCGGAGACCGCTCCGCCGTTCCTCCAAGTCACATGAACCACCTTCTCACTGGCGACGAACTCGGCCGCGACGAGGTCCTCTGGATCCTCGATCGCGCGGAGGCGTTCAAGCGCGAGCCGCTCGGCTCGGACCTCCTCGCGCGCCGCTCCGTGGCGCTCATCTTCCAGAAGCCCTCGACGCGCACACGCGTGAGCTTCGAGTCCGGGATCGTCGAGATGGGGGGCCACCCGATGGTCATCCGCCCCGACGACCTCCAGCTCCAGCGCGGCGAGTCCCTGCGCGACACCGCGCGGGTCCTCGGCCGCCACGTGGCCGCGGTGGGCGTCCGCACGCACGACGACGGCGAGCTGCGCCGGCTCGCCGCCGAGGACCAGCTGCCGGTGTTCAACATGCTCACCCAGGGCCACCACCCGTGCCAGGCGCTGGCCGACCTGCTCACGCTGCGCGAGGCGTTCGGCGAGCTCGACGGCCTCAAGCTCACCTACGTCGGCGACGGCAACAACGTCGCGCGGTCGCTCGTCGTCCTCGGCTCGAAGGTCGGCGTCGAGGTCGTGGTCTCCTCGCCGCCCGGCTACCAGCTCGACGGCGCGACCACGGTCGAGGACCCGCGCGAGGCGGTCGCCGGCGCCCAGGCGGTCTACACCGACGTGTGGGTCTCGATGGGCGATGTCGACACCGAGAAGCGCCGGCAGGTGCTGGCCGGCTACGCGATCGACGACGAGCTGCTGGCCGCCGCCGCGCCCGGCGCGATCGCGCTGCACTGCCTGCCCGCGCACCCGGGCGAGGAGATCAGCGAGTCGGTGCTCTACGGCGAGCGCCAGCGCATCTGGGACCAGGCGGAGAACCGCCGCCACGCCCAGAAGGCCATGCTCGAGTGCCTGCTGGGCGCATGAGCGACGCGGTCGGCACCGCCGCGCCCGAGCGCCGGCGCTTCGAGCTCCACGTCGGCGGCGAGCTCGTCGGCTGGGCCGACTACCTGCCCGCGGGCGAGAGCGTGATCCTCGCCCACACCGAGGTGCTCGACGGCCACGAGGGCGAGGGCCTCGGCGGCCTGCTCGTGCGCTCGGTGCTCGAGCAGCTGCGTGCCCGCGGCACCACCGTGATCCCGACCTGCCCGTTCGCGGCGGCGTGGATCCACCGCCACCCCGAGTACGCGGCCGACGTCGCGCCCGCGCTCCGCGGCCAGTTCGCGGGCTAGCCCAGGCGGCGGACCACCTCGCCGGCGGGCAGCAGCGCGTCGATGCGCGCCACGCAGGTGCCAGCGCCTCCTCGACCGAGCCGCACTGGTGCACCCACGGCCCCGGCGTCGGCCGGCGCGGGGCGCCCCAGAACATGACCACGACGTCCGCCTCGCGTGCGACCTCCCGGTGCTCGCGCCGCGCGAAGGGGAGCAGGAGGTTGACCGCGACCGGGCCGTCGGAGCGCTCGCGATGGGCGGCGAGCTCGGCCAGCAGCGCGGGCGGCGGCATGATCCCGAGCGCCGCGATCGTACGCGTAGAGTCGGGCCATGGCGCTGCACGAAGGGCTCAAGGACCTCATTCGCGGCGGGGCGCTCGGCCACCTGGTCACGGTGGGCCGGGACGGCGCGCCGCAGGTCACGGTCGTCTGGGTCGGGGTGGACGGGGACGACCTGGTCACCGCCCACCTGAACCCCGGCCAGCAGAAGCTGCGCAACGTCCGGCGCGACCCCCGCGTCGTGCTGTCGTTCGAGAGCGACGTCGTCCGCCCGCCCGGCCTGCACGAGTGCGCGGTCGTGCACGGCCGCGCGTCGATCGAGGAGGGCGGCGCGCCCGAGCTGCTGCAGGAGCTCGCGCGCACCTACCTGGGCCCCGACGTGAAGTTCCCCCCGATGGACGACCCGCCGCCGGGCGTGCGGATGCGGATCGCCGTCGACCGCGTGACGGGCGTCGGCCCCTGGGCGGGCTGACGCCTACACGTCGTCGGTGTAGTCCATGAACGCGTAGCCGCCGGCCTGGCTGACGCCCCAGCTGTAGCCGCTGGGCTGCGGGCCCTTCGGCGCGGTGGTCGTGCCGGCCGGCGACGACGCCGCGGCGGTGCCGGGCACCGCGAGCGCGATGGCGGCGGCGGTGGCGGCGAGGGCAGGATGGATGAGCTGCATGGTGGCCTCCTGGGCGCGTGGTGGTCGCTGCACCGAGCAGGCTCGCCGCTCGCCGGCGCCGCGTCTGTCGCGGCGCCGACACGGCGCGTGTGCCGGCCGCGACTAGCAGCCCTTCGGCGCCGGCAGGGGCGTCCGGGCGTCGCCGGTGTTGCGCGCGTCGTGGTGGTAGCGCGGCCACGACGCCGGCGCGCAGACGCCCGCCCCGGTCGCGAACGCGTGGAGCATGCCGGCGCGCGTGGCGGCGATCACGACGCGCCGGCCGCCGAACTCGCCGACGACCGGGTTGGCCACCGTCCAGTCGTAGGTGAGCTTCGGCCAGCGCGGGCCGGGCGGCGCGCCGCCGGCGCCGAAGGCGCTGAGGTCGAGGTGGGCGGTGCCGCCGACGGCCTCCTCGCCGGGCGCGCCGCCGAGGTCGGCGACCGACATGCCGGTGAGGAAGCTGAGGTCGTTGACCTTCTGCGGGAACCCCGGCCGGAACTGCCCGGTCGCCGGGTCCCAGGCCGAGGAGGAGTCCTCGCCGCCCTGGTACTCGTTGACGGTCAGGTCCAGGGCGCGCAGCAGGCCGGTGGTCGGCGCCAGGAACGACGTCCCCTGCCCGCCGACGTCGCCGAACGCCGGGTGGCCGACCGCGGGCAGCACGAGCAGGTCCGCGCGCAGCGGGTTGCCCGACGGCACGTCGGACTGCATCCCGACCGGCTTGCCGCCGACCTCGCCCAGGCACGACGAGCCGTCCGGGTTGAGGACCATCGCCGGCCCGCCGTCGGGGATCACGCCGACCTTCGGGCCGCGGCCGCCGCTCGGGCAGTCGACCACGCCGATGACCGGCGCGCCGGTGACGCCCTCGCCCACGACCGGCAGCAGCTCGGCGAAGACCTTGCCCACCTTGACCGGCCAGCCGGGCAGGAACGGCCGGTCGCGCCGCGCGCCGTCGGGCGAGATGGCGTACAACCTGGAGTTGGCGAAGCTCAGCACGCCGGTCTGGCCGACGGCCGCCAGCGCCGCCGCGTTCAGCGGCGCGGCATGGAAGCCGCCGTCGGCGCTCGCCTCGTACTCCTCGTTGGTGCCGACGACGATCTCCGGCCGCGCGTCGCCCGCGAGGTCGCCGACCGCCGGCGTGTCGACGATCGCGCCCTGGTTGAGCGCCTCGCCGATGCCGTCCTTGAAGTCCACGCGGTGCGAGCGCGGGTCGACCTTCGCGACCTTTGCCGGGTCGACGACGAGCACCGGGAAGCCGGGCACCCGCCGGCCGTCGTCGCCGAAGGCGTAGACGTGGCGGTCCATGCCCGCGGCGATCACCTCGAGCCGCCCGCCGTCGTTGCGGTCGAGGTCGGCCAGCACGGGCGAGGCGAGGAACCCGTGCTGCACGCGATTGCGGTGGCCGCGGCGCTCGGGGACGAAGGGCGACAGCGGGCGCCCCGACCACGCCCGCACCGCCTCGCGCGTCCACAGCCGCCGGCCGCGCGAGGAGAAGGCGTACACCTTGCCCTCCCAGTCGGCGACCACGACCTCGAGGTCGCCGTCGTGGTCGAGGTCCCCGGCCGCCGGCGACGCGAGCACCGCGCCCCGCGGCGCCGGCACCGTGCGGTAGGCCGGCGCCCCGCGGTGCACGGCGAGGCGGTCGACGCGCACGGGCCAGCCGCGGGCCTCGCGGCCGTCGGGCCGCAGGGCGTGCACGACGCCGTCGGAGCCGGTGACCACCAGCTCGTTGCGCCCGTCGCCGTCGAGGTCGGCCAGCAGCGGCGAGGCCTCGACGTCGCCGCTGCCGCCCGCGGAGCCGTCGAGGTAGCGCGGGAAGCCGTCGAGGGCGTCGGGATCGTGGTGCAGGAAGAGGTTGCGCCGGTCCTCGCCGCGGACCGGGACGCCGCCGGCCGTCGCGTCGGCCACGATGCGCACGGTGAAGCCGTAGGGCTCGGTGTTCGGCCGGCCGGTCGAGGGCGCCGAGCCGTCGAAGCCCTGGGCCGTCGCGGGGAAGCGCGCCTTCAGCGCGGCGACGTCGAGCCGCGCGACGACGCCCTCGAAGCGCCCGCGCCGCTCGCTGCCGTCGCACCACGGCGAGGGCACCTCGCGGAAGTCGGACTGCGTCGGGTACGAGCCGGGGGCGACGAGCACGCGGCAGCGGTACGGGGCGTCGCCGCGCGTGGCCACCGAGGCGCGGACCTCCGCCGTCGCCGCGCGCGGATCCACCGGCGACCACCAGTCCGGCGCCAGCAGCGCGACCGACGGCGGGATGCGCCCGGCGCGCGCGGCGCCGACCGCGTGGGCCATGTTCACGCGGCCGTAGCCGTAGAACTGGTCGTGGCCCTCCTTGGCGGGATAGCGGCGCGAGGTCGCCAGCGGCGAGACGACCGCGGCGTTGGGACCGAGCACCGCGTTGGCGCTCGGGTCCGTGCAGCCGGGCACCGGCACGGGCTCGCAGCCGACCTCGGTCACCGCGAAGTCGACGTCGTCGGCCTGCGGCGTGCCGTCCACCGTGCCCGAGGCCAGCAGCGCGCGGACCTCGTCGGGCGCGAGGTCCAGCCCCGCGTCGCGGCCCGCGCTGATCACCAGGCCCGCCATGCCCGAGGCCCGGCCGGTGGCGTCCGACGAGCAGCTCACCGACGGGATCGCGACGGCGATCTTCGACGAGAAGTTCGTGCAGCCCGTGAACTGCAGGTAGGACCGTGGGGCCGGGGAGAACGTGTCGTCGTACTTCGTGACCGAGTTGACGACGACGACGTGCGGCAGCGACGACGGCCAGTTGTGGTGCTGGGCCGCCTCGTCGGCGGCGCTGGCGATGACCGTCACGCCGTGCGCGTAGGCGTACTCGACCGCGCGCCGCGCGAAGCGCGAGTTGTTGAGCGTCCCGAGCGCCTCCTGCACGACCGCGGCGCCGTTGTCGGTGCTGTACAGCACGCCCTGCGCGAAGCGGTTGCTGTCGGCGATGAACGAGTCGCCGACCCGGACGTGCAGGACCATGCAGTCGGGGCACGTGCCCACGCCGTCCTGCCCGTCGGCCGCCTCGGCCGTCGAGTCCTGCGCCTCGCCGGTGCCGTGCCCGTAGGCGACGTCGTCGTAGGGGTCGTTGTCGTCGTCGAGGAAGTCCCACCCGACGACGTCGTCGGCGTAGCCGTTGCGGTCGTCGTCGCGGCCGTCGGTGAACGCGATGAGGACGTCCTGCGGGTCGAGCAGGTCGTCGATCCCGTTGCCGTGCACGCGCCGCGCGGCGCCGTCGCGCTCGACGCGGCCGTCGCAGGCGAAGTCCACGACGTTGAAGACCCCGTCGCCGTTGGCGTCGTCGGCGTCGCGGTAGCGCGCGCAGTCCGCGCCGTCCTCCAGCGCGACCGCGCGGTCGTGCCGGGGCCGCGGCAGCTCGCCGGCGTTGAGGTGGGTCTTGCGGCGCAGGTTGCGCATCGCGCCGCGGTCGTCCCAGCGGATGCCGCTGTCGTGGACGGCGATGAGGACGTCGGGCCGGCCGGTGGTGGTCTGCCACGCGGTCGGCGCGTCGCCCTCGTCGACCACGTGCGCGCCGCGCACGCCGCCGAGCTCGAACGGCGAGGCGTTGACGGTGAGGTTGCCCGGCTCGGGCGTCGCGGCGTACATCCACCGCTCTTTGCCCGACAGGTCCGGCGGCGGCGAGCCGTCGTAGGTGTAGGGGAACGCGGCGTGGGCGGCCGGGGCCGCGAGCGCCGACGCGACCACCGCGGCGAGGAGCGTGCGCACGTCGGCCTGAACGTGGCGCGCGACACGAACTTGCGGATAGGGTCGACGCCATGACGCAGCCCAAGAAGCCGCGGTCGACGTCGACGCGCGCGAAGGCGGCCAAGGCACCGGCCCGGTCGGCCGCCAAGGCCACGGCGCGGGCGGGCGCGAAGCCCACGCGCAAGGCGGCCACGCCGAGGACGGCGCCCAAGGCGGCGCCCAAGGCCGCGCCCAAGTCCGCGCCGAAGGCGGCCGCCAAGCCGTCCGACGACGGGCGGCTCACGGCGCTGCTCGAGAAGCTCACCAGCTCGCTCACGCTGCCGACCGAGCGCCTGCAGGAGGCGATCGACGACGCGGTCGAGCGCGGGCGCATGACGCGCAAGGACGGCGAGGACCTCCTGAGCAGCCTCATCAGCGCCGGCCGCTCGCAGACCGAGGCGCTGATCGCCGACGTCGAGCAGCTGCTCGGCCGCGGCCGCGTGCGCGCGACGCGCTCGTCGGACCGCGTGCTCAAGGAGGTCGACAAGGCGCGCCGCCGCGCCGGCATCCCGGGCTTCCCGATCATCGGCTACGACGACCTGTCGGCCAAGCAGGTGACCTCGCGCCTGGGCGACCTCACGCCGGCGCAGCTGCGCAAGGTCCGCGACCACGAGAAGCGCAGGGCCGGCCGCAAGTCGGTCCTCGACGCCATCGAGAAGAAGCTCGCCTGACCCGCACCGTCCAGAGCCCGCACACCGGCGAGCGCGTGACGTTCGTCGAGGAGTCGCCGGAGCGGCTCGTCATGGACGTGGTGTGGCCCCGGCCCGGCCACCGGGCCGCCGAGCACGTCCATCCCTCGCAGGAGGAGCGCTGGACGGTGCTCGAGGGCCGCGCGGCGTTCGCGATCGGCGGCGTCGAGCACGAGGCGGGGCCGGGCGAGACGGTCGTCGCGCCGGCCGGCGTGCGCCACCTCGCCTGGAACCCGACGGACGCCCCGGTCCGGCTGCGCGTCGAGCTCGCGCCGGCGCTGCGCTGGCGGTCGTTCGTCGAGCGGCTGTTCGCGGGCGAGGACCCGGTGGCGCTGCTGGCCGAGTTCGCCGACGAGGTCAGGCGGCCATGAGCGCGGCGAGGCGGCGGCCCGCGCCGGGGCGCTCGTGCCAGCCGGGCCCGCCGAGCTGCTCCCGCAGCGCGTGGGCGCGGCCCAGGCCGCGCAGGTAGTCGGCGCTCGAGAGCAGCGGGTCGGCGTCGGTCAGCCACGGCGCCGTCGGCCAGTCCAGGCCCGTGGCCGCGGCCATGCGGTTGCCGTAGCGATCGCGGAGGCCGGGGTGGGCGCCGGCGTCGAGCACGTCGAGGTCGTGCAGCAGCGCGGCGGCCAGCCGGCGCGGGCGCAGCGGGTCGGCCCCGCCGAGCTCCTCGAGGAGGAAGGCGAAGCCCTCGCTCGTGGCGCGGTCGACGAGGTGGCGGTCCTCGAACGGCGCCTTCCTGGGTCGGTGCGTGAGGTGCAGCGCGTGGCCGGCCTCGTGCAGCAGCGCGCCGCCGTCGCCGGCGACGAGGTGCACGTCGTCCGGGACGCGGACCGCCGCGCAGAACGCCCGCGGCGACGCGCCCGGCCGCGGGGCGTCCTCGATGGCGAAGCGCGGCGCGAGGTCGAGGGCGGCGAGGACCGCGGCGAGCGACGGCGCCGGCGGCCGCCCCACCGCGCGCCAGCGCGGCAGGTCGTGGCGTGCCTGGACCCACGCGGGCAGCTCCGGCGGCGCGGTGGCGCGCAGCAGCGCCTCGGCCTCCGCGGCCAGCGCGCCGAGGTCCACGGCCTGCAGCTCGGCCCACATCGCGCGCGCCGACGGCCAGCCGAGCGCCCGCGCCTCGGCGCGCACCTGCTCGACGGCCTCGGCGGCCAGCGGGGTGAGCCGGCGCACGGTCGCGTCGAGCCGGCGCTCCCCGAGCTCCACGCGCGCCACCGGATCCTCCTCGGCGGCCAGCGCCGCGGTCAGGCCGGCGAGGTCCTCGCCGGCCTCCGCCTCCGCGCGGGCGGCGTCGACGGGCGCCAGCCGGGCGTGCAGCCGCGCCTCGACGGCGAAGCGCAGCAGCGGGCGGCTCCCGGCGTCCCGCAGGCCCTCGATCGCGTCGTCGCTCCACAGCGCCACGTGGCGGGCGTGGATCGCCACGGGGTCCCAGCGGGCGCTGAGGCCGGCGAAGCGGCGCAGGTGGGCGCCGTTGAGCTCCGTCGCATAGGCCTGCGCCGCGGCCCGGTAGGCGTCGAGGTCCATCGCGGTGCCATCCTAGGTGCGTGACCACCGCCGCCACCCGACCTGAGCGCGGGCAGACGCTCGAGCTCCGCATCGACGACCTCGCCTACGGCGGCGCGGGCGTCGCACGCCACGAGGGCGGCTACGTCGTCTTCGTCCGCGACGCCGTGCCGGGCGACCTCGTGCGCGCGGTGCTCACCAAGCGCAAGCGCCACTACGGGGAGGCGCGCACGGTCGAGGTCGTCGAGCCGTCGCCCGAGCGCATCCCGCCGCGCGCCGACCACCCCGGCGCCCCGTGGCAGGTCCTGCCCTACGAGCGCCAGCTCGAGGTCAAGCAGCACCAGGTCGACGACGCCCTGCGGCGCATCGGCCGGCTCGACGGCTACGAGCTCGAGCCGATCGTCCCCGCGGTGCAGGAGTGGCGCTACCGCAACAAGCTCGAGTTCTCCTTCGGCCACGACGCGGACGGCACGCTCATCTGCGGCTTCCACGCGCCCGGCTCGTGGGAGGACATCGTGCACGTCGAGGACTGCCTGCTGCAGTCCGAGCGCGGCAACGAGGTCCGCCGCCAGGCGCTGGACTGGGCGCGCGGCCAGGGCCTCGGCGCGTACGACCGCCGGACGCAGGCCGGCGCGCTGCGCAACCTCGTGGTGCGCGAGGGCCGGCGCACGGGTGAGGTGCAGGCGCGGCTCGTCGTGACGGAGGGCACCGAGGTCGACACGCGCTCGCTCTCGGAGGCGGTGCCGGTCGAGTCGCTGCTGGTCACGACGATCGAGGGCGTCGGCGAGACGACGATGGGCGGCACGACCGAGATCGTCGCGGGCTCCTCGCCGACCTTCCGCGAGGAGCTCTCGGGCCTGGACTTCCGGCTCTCGGCGCAGGCGTTCTTCCAGACGAACACCGAGATGGCCGAGAAGCTCTACGCGACCGCGGCGGAGTTCGCGGCGCTCGGCGGCCACGAGCGCGTCTACGACCTGTTCTGCGGCATCGGCACGATCGGCCTGTCGCTGGCGCCGCGCGCCGGCGAGGTGTGGGGGCTGGAGATCGTCGAGGAGGCGATCGCCGACGCCATCACCAACGCCCGCGCCAACGACATCCGCAACGCGCACTTCTTCGCCGGCGACGTCCGCCTCGCGATGCGCGACCTCGTCGAGAAGGCCGGCCGCCCCGACGTCGTGGTCGTCGACCCGCCCCGCGCGGGCCTCTCGCAGAAGGTCGTCCGCCGCATCCTCGAGGCCTCGCCCAAGCGCATCGTCTACGTGTCGTGCAACCCCACCACCCTGGCGCCCAACGCCGCCCAGGTCGTCGAGGCCGGCTACGTCCTGCGCCGCGTCCGCCCGGTCGACATGTTCCCGCAGACGCACCACATCGAGTGCGTCGCGCTGCTCGAGCGCGCCTAGTCTGAACGGACTCCGAGATGACCCGACGGGTTCGGGTCATTTGGGCTCCATCTTGCGGGCACCGTAGACGAGGTCGGCGGGGATGCGTCCTTGGGTGATGCGTCCGTGGTGCTCGCGGTGGAAGTTGTAGTCGTAGATGTAGTGGTCGAGGTGGCGTCTGAGGCCGGTGTAGCGGACCTGCAAGAAGCGGGCGAAGGCTGGGCGCCAGCACTCTTCGAGGATGGTGCGGTGCAGCCGCTCGACGTGGCCGTTGGTCTGTGGTCGGCCCGAGCGGATCTGGGTGTGGCGGGTGCCGTGGGGCAGCGCGGCGGCGAACTCGCGGCGGCCGAACTCGTTGCCGTTGTCGGTCAAAACGCGCTCAAGTTGCCAGCCGGCCTGCTGGAGCTCGCGGGCGATTCGCCGCGCGAGTTTGGAGGTCTGGGCGATCGTCGGGCCGGCGGGCGGGCAGACGACGAGATCGGCCCAGGCAAACGAGCTGTAGGTGTCGATCGCGGTGATCTGCCAGACCGGACCCTGGGCGCCGTGCAGGCGCCCGACAAAGAAGCAGTCGATCCCGACCAGCTCGCCCGGCCTGCTGGAATCGATGTGCGGCTCGGGCTCGGGCTCGCGCGGCGGCTCAAACGGCGCCCGGTGCCCGGCCACCAACGCCAGACGCTTGGCGCGGGTGTTGAGCCCGTGACGGACCAAGGTCTTGTAGACGCCGTTGGGTGACAGGGCAAGGCCGCCCCATTCCGGCCGGCCCAGCGCCGAGGCGATCCGCCGCGGCCCCAGACCGGGATGGCCCAACGCGAACGCGATGATCTTCTCCTCGACCATCGGCGCCAGCTGGTTGGGCATCTGCGGCCGGCGGCGCTCTCGGGGGCGCAACATCTCAAGCCCCGCCCGGTCGACCTCGCGCTTCCAGCGGTAGTAGGTCGAGCGATGCACCCCCATCAACCGACAGGCCTCAGCGACCCCACGCTCAGCGGCCAGCGCAAACAGCTGCAGGCGATAGCCGAACAGCACGTCATCCTTCGTCATGCGGCTCCTGGACTTCTGGTTTGGCGACTTGGAGCCTGAGCCGCAAACCGGACGGGCCCGCTAGCGCGGGCCCGTCCTCATAGAAGTCATCTCTCCCCCAACAACTGTCGGGAGAACATGGAGTCAGTTCAGCCTAGTCCCTCCCGCCCGCCGCGGCGACCAGGCGGCACAGCAGCGCGACGGCCTGCGCCTGGTCGAGCCCCTGCTCGCGCACGAGCGACCGCCAGGTGGGGAACGACAGCGCGTGGCCGATGGCGGCCGCGGTCCGCTCGCGCGCCTCGCCGCGCATACGCCGGCCGGCCAGCAGCACGTCGCGGGCCGCCTGCAGGTACTCCCGGAACGGCCGGAAGTGCTGCTGCACGAGCGGCATCGCGGGCTCGTCGCGCAGGAGGTTGCCGAGCATCTGCTCGTTGCGCCCGTAGAAGGCGTACATCTCGGTCAACGCCGTGCGCAGGCGCGCGTCCGGCTCGGCCACGGCCGCCCACGTCTCGAGGTCCGGCAGCGGGTTCGCCGCCGCCCAGTGCGCGGTGCAGGCGTCCAACAGCGCGCCCTCGTCCGGGAAGTGCCGGTACAGCGTCGAGCGCTGGACGCCGGCGTGCTCGGCCACGGCGCTCATCGAGGTCCGCGACGGGCCGCGCGTGCCGTGCAGCGCGACGGCGCTCTCGGTGATGCGCCGCCGGGTCGCCTCCTCGGCCTCGGCGCGGCGCCGCTTGCGGTACGGACGAGTTTCGTGGGACATGGGTGTCCCGTGATCTTGACACATGCGGCGCGCGCTGCGTACGCTTTCACGCGACACTGTTGTACGACGAAAGTAGGTGACGATGTCCTCCTCCACCACGACGGGCCCGCGGGTGATCGGCCCGAAGGACGGCAAGGCCGGCTTCCTCGGGAGCATCGGCGTGCGGTTCATGATCGACGGCCCCGACGCGGGCGAGCGCCTCTCGCTCGTCGAGCACCCCATGGGCCCGCGCGCGCTGGCGGCGCCGCTGCACCGCCACCTGCGCGAGGACGAGTACAGCTTCGTCCTCGAGGGCCGCATCGGCGCGCTGCTGGGCGACGAGGTCGTCTACGCGGGCCCGGGCGACCTGGTCTTCAAGCCGCGCAACCAGTGGCACACCTTCTGGAACGCCGGCGACGAGCCCGCGCGCCTGCTGGAGATCATCTCGCCGGCCGGCTTCGAGCGCTTCTTCGCCGAGCTCGTCGACCTCGGCGGCGTGGCGCAGGCCGACCCCGGCGACGTCGCCGCCCTCTGCGCCCGCTACGAGCTCGAGATGGACCCCGACAGCGTCCCGGGCCTCGTCGAGCGCTTCGGCGTGCGCTTCCCCGGCGACCCGGTCGTCTAGCCGGGGCCGGGACGCCGCATGATCGTCAGCCCCACCAGGCGCGAGACGACCAGCGCGACGTAGCCGAGCCCGGCAAGCTGCTCGATCATCACCACGCTGCGGGCGAAGGCCTTGACCGGCACGACGTCGCTGAGGCCCGTGCTCGTCAGCGTGGTGAAGCTGAGGAACAGCAGCTCCATCCACGACCGGTCGGCGGCCGGGGCGACCGCCGCGGTGAAGCTGCGCGGCTCGACCGCCTGGATCACCACGAAGATGTAGGCGAAGCCCCACGCGACCAGCGTGAACGTCGCGCCGACGGCGAACAGCTCGTCGCGGGTGATCTCGTGGTCGGCCAGCATGTAGGCGATGAGCGCGCCGGCCGCGTAGAAGTACAGCGCCGCCTCGAACGCCGACGAGTACGGCAGCAGCGCGTCGTCGCCGGTGACCACCTGGATGAGGAGCAGGACCAGTGCGGGGATGCCGAGCACGATGCTGACCGAGGTCAGCCCCGGCGAGCTGCGCACGGCCAGGACCACGAGGCCGAGCACCAGGACGCCGAAGAGCGACAGCAGCGCGCGGCCCGTCCCGCGGCCCTCCATGAACGGGTACAGGAGGACGCCCGCCAGCTGGACGGCGAAGAGGACGGCCGACGGCTCGCGGCGGACGAAGCGGACCACCGCGGCAACCTAGCGCCCGCCCCGGCGTCGTCCTGCGAGGTCCGCAGTCGGACACACGTCCAGGCCCGAATCGGCGAGGCGGATGATCCGCGACATGCGAAACCACCTCACGCGTCGCGTCACCAGCGCGGCCACCGCCCTCGCGGTGGTGGTCCCGGCCACGGCGGCGATCGGCGCCCCACCCCCGCGCGACTTCGCCCGGACGTTCCCGTCGGCGGCGCGGCTGTGCGAGCGGGCGGACGCCGGCAAGCTCCGCGGCGCGCTCAAGGGCAAGGACGCCCAGGTCGAGGCCGCGTGCGCGCAGCTGCGCACCGCGTTCGCGAACGCGTCCACGCTCAACGGGCGCGCGCGGCGCCTCGCGCTCAACGCCGCCCGCCAGGCGTTCTGGGGCCAGGTCGCGGCGATCGCCAACGGCACGGCCGAGGTGCCGCCGCCGGACCCGCCGATCTACACCAACTAGACCTTCCGGGGAGGGAGACGCCGGATCACGGCCCGCCTGCCACGGCGGGCCGTGGCCGGTCGCTCAAGGCCTGCGCAGCGCGCCCGGCTCAGGCGCGCGGACGCAAGTGCCCCGGGATCCCGGCGTCGTCGCCGGTCCGCCGCAGGGCGTGCTCGTCGTCGGGGGCGAGGCCGAGGCCGTCGCCGGCACGGCCGATCCAGGGCAGGCCGTCGGGCGACACCGGCCGCGGGCACGCCCGCACCGCGAGCACGCGGGCGTCGCGCAGCGCGGGCACGAAGCGGGCGCCGCGCGACACCAGCGCCGGCACCTCGGCCGCCGGGTCCGGCTCGGCGGCGAGGAACGTCGAGCCGAGGATCGTCGCCTCCGCGGTGGCGACGATGCTGAAGACCCGCTCGGGCGGCGCGGCGCCGCCGACGCTGTCCACGCCCGCCTCCTCGATCACGTGGCGCGGCGGGGGGAGGTCGACGACGGCGGTGACGCCCCAGACGGGGCGGGCGCGGCCGTCCCACGCGCCGCGGGCGTCGAGCAGGACGTCGCCGGGCGGCGGGGCCTCGCGCACGAACGACGCCCCGCGCGACCGGGCCAGCTCGGCCAGCGCGCGCGTCGCGCGCTCCGGCGACACCGTCCACCCGGTGTCGAGCCGCAGCGCGCGCTGCCCGGGCGCGAGGCACGGCTCCAGCGCGGCGGCGTCCGCGACGACCTCGGGCGCGAGCTCCGGGAAGCGCGCGGCGACCGCGCCGGCCTCGGCCTCGCCCCCGACGACGAGCACGCCCTGCGGCGGACCGGCGACGACGCCGAGCTCGCGGTACCAGCCGAGCGTCGCCTCGTGGAGCGCCAGCGTGCGCTCCTCCATCGGGTGCTGCACCGAGCCGGAGTTGCGCCCCGACGCGCCCGCCGCGATGCCGGCCGGGTCGACGACGACGACCTCCGCGCCGAGCCGCGCGAGCTCGGCCGCCGCGGCGCAGCCGACCACGCCCGCGCCGAGGACCGTGACCCGCATGGGCGCGGACGCTACCGGCTACCTTCGGCCGGGATGCGCATCGCGATCCTCGCCGACGTCCACGGCAACCTGCCGGCGCTCGAGGCCGTCCTGCGCGACGTCGAGGCCGAGGGCTTCGACCTCGTGGTCTCCGCCGGCGACGTCGTCAGCGGGCCGATGCCGGCCGCGTGCCTGGAGCGCCTGGCCGCGCTGGGCGACCGCATCCGCTGGGTGATGGGCAACGCCGACCGCGAGGCGCTCGACGGCACCGACGCGTGGGTGCACGAGCGGCTGACGCCCGAGCAGCTGGCGATCGTCGAGCGGTTCGCGCCGACCGTCGACCTCGGCGAGGTCCTCGTCTGCCACGGGACGCCGGCCTCGGACGAGGAGTGCGTCACGCTGCTGACGCCGCCGGAGCGGCTGGAGCGGCTCCTCGCGGGCGAGGAGCACCCGGTCGTCGTCGGCGGCCACGTGCACCACCAGTTCGTCCAGCGGGCGGGCCGCACGCAGTGGGTCAACGCCGGCAGCGTCGGGATGCCCTACGAGGGCGCCGAGGGCGCGTTCTGGGTGGCGATCCTCGACGACGGCACGCCCGACCACCGCCGCTCGGCCTACGACGTCGGCGCCGCGCTGGAGGTCATCGCCGCCACCGGCTACCCCGAGGACCTCACCGACGTGCTGCGCGGGAAGGTGACCCCGCAGGAGGCGGCCGCGGCGTTCGAGCCGGCGTCGTAGGGTCCAGCCCCATGCGCGCAGCCACGATCCGTGACGGCGAGGTCGTCGTCGAGGAGCACGCCGACCCGGAGCCCGGCGCCGGCGAGGTGCTCGTCCGCGTCCGCGCGGCGGGCCTCAACGGCGCCGACCTGCTCCAGAAGGCCGGCGGCTACCCCGCGCCGCCCGGCTCGCCGGCGGACATCCCCGGGCTCGAGCTCGCGGGCGAGGTGGTCGCGAACGGCCCCGGCGCGACGCGCTTCGCCGAGGGCGACCGCGTCATGGCGATCGTGGGCGGGGGCGGGCAGGCCGAGCTCGCCACGGTCCACGAGCGCCAGCTCATGCCGGTGCCCGCGAACCTCGACTGGCCCGAGGCGGGCGGCGTGCCCGAGGTCTTCACCACCGCCTACGACGCGCTGTTCACGCAGGCCGGCCTGGCCGCGGGCGACCGGCTGCTCGTCCACGGCGCGGCGGGCGGCGTCGGCACCGCCGGCGTGCAGCTCGGCGCCGCGGCCGGCGCGCACGTCACCGCGACCGTCCGCAACGCCGGCAGCCGCGAGGCCGTCCGGGCGCTCGGCGCCCACGAGGTGCTCGACCCCGAGGGCTTCGAGGAGCACGGCCCGTTCGACGTCGTGCTCGAGCTCGTCGGCGCGCCCAACGTCCCGGGCGACCTGAAGGCGCTGGACACGGGCGGGCGCATCGTCGTCATCGGCGTCGGCGCGGGCTTCAAGGCCGAGGTCAACCTGCTCGCGCTCATGGGCAAGCGCGCGCGGATCAGCGCCTCGACGCTGCGGGCGCGCCCGCTCGAGGAGAAGGCGGCGACGGCGCGCGCGATGGAGCGCCACGTCCTGCCGCTGCTGGAGCGGGGCGTGCTGCGCGTGCCGGTGGCCGAGACCTTCGCGCTCGACGACGTCGCTGCGGCCTACGACCGGTTCAAGGCCGGCGGCAAGGTCGGCAAGATCGTCGTGACGACCGGCTAGCCCTCGTCGGGCTCGGCGTCCTCGTCGTTGACGGGGACGACGTCGTTCATGTGGATGGTGCAGAGGCTCGGGCCCCCGCGCTCGAGGACGAGCTCCAGCTCGCGCGGGGTGAGCTTCGCGCCGCACTCCTCGCAGCGCTCGCTCGCGGTCTCCAGCGTCCGCTCTTCAAGCTCCATGCCCGCGAGCCTACCCCTCGCCCGCCCGGCGCAACAGCGCGGGAACCCGATCCAGGTTCACGGCGAAGTACGCAAGGGCCATGAGCGGCAGGACGGGGATGGCGGCGTCCAGCCAGAGCTTCAGCGCCACGGCGGCGACGGCGGCGAGCCACAGGCCCACGGCGGTCGGTCCGAAGCGCAGCCCGTAGCGGCGGACGTAGAGCAGGAACACGCCGGTGAAGACCGCGTCGGAGATGCCCAGCCGGCCCGCGGGCAGCCCCGTGCCCCAGTCGGGGAAGGCCAGCGAGAGCGGGTCCCCGAGCTGGGTTGTGCCCTGGGCCAGCAGCTCGGAGGGCCCGCCGAGCGTGGTGCTCACCACGTCCACGAGGGCGACGAAGACGGGCAGCGCGACGGCCAGCGACGGCGCCAGCAGCCCGGCGGCGAAGACGCAGCCGACCGAGCTGTAGGTGATGGCCTCGGCCGGCGTCGCGGCCGCCCCGACGTCGGCGACCGCCAGCGCGGCCACGACGATCCCGCCGCCGACCGCGACCAGCGCCGACAGCGCCGGCACGTCGGACAGCGGCGTGATCAGCGCGGCGCACGCGCACGCCGCCGCAGCGCCGAGCGAGGCGGCCACGAAGAGCGCGACGTCGCCGTCGCCGAGCACGGGCAGGGACGGCGCGAGCATGACGTACACCTGGGCCGCGACCAGCCCGGCTACGGCACTCAGTAC
>JACRMD010000320.1:20922-29268 GCA_016215085.1 Solirubrobacterales bacterium
GCAGGTCCGCGTACCACTCGCCCAGCACCCGGAACGCCGACCAGAACGCGCGCTTGGCCGACTCCTCGTCCAGCGACTCGTCGATGTTCGGCGTGACGAGGGCGTCGATGCTCGGCGTCAGCCGCTGCACCTCGCCCGGGCGGTACTCCAGCGGGCGCGCGAGCGGCACGTCGAGGTCGTTGAGGATGCCGAGCGCGTCCTCGCCCATCACGACCACGATCTTGGGCTGGACGATCGCCAGCTCCTCGACCACGCGCGCGACGCAGGCGGGGTCGGCGAGCGACGGGTCGCCCACCGGGCATTTGACGCAGACGGTGCCGTAGACCGCGAGCGGGTCGATCTGCAGCCGCTTGAGCGCCTTCATCAGCGCGGTGCCGGCGCGGCCGTAGAAGGCGACGCCCTCCTCGACCTCCGACGGCAGCGGCGCCTGCTTGAGCAGGAGCACGTCGGCCTGCGGGTGGCCGGAGCCCAGCACGGGCATGATGCCGCCGCGCGGGCACCCCTCGCACCCCTGCAGCTCGCGCGTCAGCGCGTTGAGCTCGCGGATGGCGCGCTCGAGGTACTTCTCGCGGATCTCGTCGTCGGTCGCTGGCATGGACGCCGAGAGGTTCGACGCCGGGCGATGGCGACCCTGCGGCTGCATCCCTACTTGCGCGTGGCCCGGCGCACGCGCCGCGCGCGGCGGGCCCGCCGGGCGGCCGCGGGGGTCGCCTTGGTCTCGAGGAACTTCAGCGCCTGCACGTACAGCAGCGTGCCGGGCTTCGTGACGATCTCGGCGTGGCGCAGCGACTCGAGGAACTCCTCGGGGCCGTCGAAGTCGCGCATCCGGATGCGCACGCTGCCCAGCCCGGCCGCCACGTGCGAGTCCGACCCGGCGCCCGGGACGATCCGGTACTTGGCGGCGAAGCGCTCGGCCTCCTCGTTGAACGAGCCGATCGCGACGCGCGGGTTGTAGACCTCGATCGCGTCGACGTCCTCGACGATCGTCAGCAGGTGCTCGTAGTCGGGAACCGCGTGCATGCGGTCGAACGGGTGCGGCACGTAGACCAGGCCGCCCTGCGCGCGGATCTCGTCGATCGTCTCGCGCAGCGTCAGGCCGCGCGGGATCTTCTCGCGCAGGAACAGGCCGATGACCTCGCCCTGCGCCGCGGTCTTGACCTCCTCGCCGACGATGACCTTGACGCCGAACTGCTCGGCCTTGGCGGCGGCCTCCAGCGCGCCGCTGACCTCGTTGTGGTCGGTGACCGCGATCGCCCCCAGCCCCTGCGCGCGGGCGGTGGACAGCAGGTGCTCCACCGGCGTGGCGCAGTCGTGGCTGTGGTCGGTGTGCATGTGCAGGTCGACGTCGATGAGCCGCCGGGGCTCGAGCCCGCGCCAGAGGTCGGGCCGGCCCGCCGGGTCGTGGCGGCGCGCGACCAGGCGTGCGTAGGACGCCTCGACGTCGTCGGCGACCGCGCTCCACGGCCGGGCGGGCGGCGGCGCGGCGACCAGGCGCGCGCGCAGCCCGGCGTCGCCGACGACGCGCCGCAGCTGGCCGGCCAGCGTCTCCACGTCGCCGGGCTCGAACAGCAGCCCGTGGTCCTCGGCGAGCTCCTCGTAGACCGCCAGCCGCGAGGTGACCGGCACGACGCCGCCGGCCAGCGCGCGGGTCACCAGGCCCGGCGAGGGGCTGACGCCGGTCGAGGCGGCGACGAGGACGTCGGCGCGGGCGAGCTCGGCCTCCTCGCCGCCCGCGGCGAAGGCGACGCGGTCGCGCAGCTCGGCCCGCAGCGGCGTGGTGGAGGACGGGCCGCGGGCGCTGACGACCGTGGCGTCCCACGGCAGGGCCGGGTCCAGCCGCCGCAGCGCGCGCAGGAACGTGCGCAGCGCGGGGCGCTCCTCGCGGTCGACGAAGAGCAGCCGCACGCGGTCGTCGCCCGGCTCGCGCGGCGCGACGTCGGCGCCGGGGGCGACGACCTCGTACTCGGCGGGGAAGTAGCGCGCCATCAGGTCGCGCGTGGCGCCGTAGGCGGCCTGCCGCGCGTCGAGGCGCCCGAACACGAGCTGGACGAGCTTGCGCGCCACCTGCGTGCCGACGAGCCGCTCGGCGGGCGCGTGGAACGTGCCGACGTTGAGCGCCCGCGACGTGCGCAGCGCGATCGACGCCACGGACGGGGCGAAGGGCTCGTGGACGTGGCAGATGTCCAGCGGCAGGCCGGTCAGCAGCTCCTCGACGGTGCGCGCGACGTCGATCGGGATGGCGACGCGGCCGCGCGTCGCGCTGCCGGGGACGGGCAGGGCCTCGCCGACGGCCAGCAGCGCCGGCTCGCCCTCGGTCAGCTCGACCGCGCCGGCGCGGACGGCCCGCCGGGTCTCGCGCACGGCCTCGCCGTCGCGCGACGGCGCCAGCACGACGACGCGGTGGCCGCGCGCGGCCAGCTCGCGCGTGACCCGGTCGACGTACGCGTTGACCTCGTGCACGTCCTCCCAGGCGTACGGGGAGACGTGGGCGATCGAGAGGGGCTCCACGACGGCCTCCAGCATAGGGGGAGAACGACCGCGGCCCGCCGAGGCGGGCCGCAGGGACAGCGTGGAGGTCGCGGGGCGCTAGGCCTTCGCGGCGGGCTTGCCGGCGCGGCCCTTGGGCTTCGTCAGCGCCTTGCGCTTGTCGTACTTGGCGATGAACTTCTCGGTCGCCTCGCGCGCCTCGTCGTCGGGGCGCTGGTTGTGCGGCGACTTCATGAGGTACGAGCTCGGGCCGTCGATCTGGCCGCCGAGGCCGTGGTTCAGCGCGAGCTTGCAGCAGCGCACCGCGTCGGTGACGATGCCGGCCGAGTTCGGGGAGTCCCAGACCTCGAGCTTCATCTCCATGTTGAGCGGCACGTCGCCGAAGGCCTGGCCCTCGAGGCGGATGTGCGCCCACTTGCGGTCGGTCAGCCACGGCACGTAGTCCGACGGGCCGATGTACACGTCCTCCTCGGGCAGCTTGTGGCCCATGATGGACGTGACCGCGTTGGTCTTGGAGATCTTCTTGGACTCCAGGCGCTCGCGCTCGAGCATGTTGTAGAAGTCCATGTTGCCGCCGACGTTCAGCTGCGAGGTCCGCAGCATCTTGACGCCGCGGTCGTGCATCAGGCGGGCCAGCGAGCGGTGGACGATCGTCGCGCCGACCTGGGACTTGATGTCGTCGCCGATGATCGGCAGGCCGGCCTTCTTGAACCGGTTGTTCCAGTAGTCCTCGCGGGCGATGAAGACCGGGATGCAGTTCACGAAGCCGCAGCCGGCCTCGAGGATCTGCTCGACGTACCACTTGGTCGCCTGCTCGGAGCCGACCGGGAGGTAGGAGACGACGACGTCGGTGCGGGTCTCCTTGAGGATCGAGACGCTGTCGGCCGTCTCGCCCGGCGCCTTGGTGATCTTCTCCTTGAGGTACTTGCCGATGCCGTCGTGCGTCATCCCGCGGTAGACGGGGACGTCGAGCTTCTTCGGGACCTTCTTGGTGAAGCGGATCGTGTTGTTGGGATCCGCCCAGATGGCCTGGCCGAGGTCCTTGCCGACCTTCGTCTTGTTGATGTCGAAGGCGCACGTGAACTCGATGTCGCGGACGTGGTAGCCGCCGAGGTCGACGTGCATGAGGCCGGGGACCTGCTCGGCCGGGTCGGCGTCGGCGTAGTGGTAGACGCCCTGCACGAAGGAGTTCGCGCAGTTGCCGACGCCGATGATCGCGACGCGGACCTTGTCGTGCTGGTAGCGCGCGGAGCCGTTGGTCGAGGCGCCGTTGGTCGCGGCCGGCGCCGTGCTGCTGCCGTTGGTGCTCAAGTCAGTGAACCCTGTGTCGGAAGAAGGGAGGGAGTCGGGGCCTACTCACCCCGGCGACCCACCTCGGTTACAGCGGCGCGTCCGCCGTGTTCAGCACGCGGCGGACGTGGAAGATCCTCTGGAGGACCGTGATGGTGCTCAGCCCGGCGAGGACGTACACCGCGGGCGCGAGCAGGTCCAAGTCTGCCAGAAGCAGGCCCGCGCTGAGGATCACGACCCGCACGGCCCGCGTCGCGATGCCCACCTTGCACTCCACGCCGAGGGCCTCGGCGCGGGCTCGGGTGTAGCTGACCATGAGCGACGCGAGCACCGCCACGACGCACGCGCCGACCGCGAACTCGTTGTCCTGGTCGGCGAAGTACGCGGCCACGGTGGTGAGGACGATGCCCTCCTCGATGCGGTCCAGCGTCGAGTCCAGGAAGGCGCCGAACGGCGTCCCCTTGCCCGACATCCGCGAGTAGCGGCCGTCGAGCGTGTCGCACACCGAGCCGATCACGAAGGCCAGGCCGGCGAGGATCCACCAGCGCTGCGTGACGAGCACCGCGGAGACCACGCACAGCACGAGGCCGGTGATGGAGATGGCGTTGGGCGTCAGCCGGGACTCGATGAGCCGGTTGCGCATGAGGTCGCGGCGCTCGGTGGGGGTCATGGTGCTGAGCCGCGGGCGGGCGGCACCAGGATCGCCTCCACCGCGCCGGCGCGGTGAGGGGTCTGTGCTCATGGGATCAGGCGGTCGCCTTGACCGGCGTGAACGCCCATGCGTCCGGCCGGGCTCGCGCGAGCCACCGCGCAGCGTAGAAGCTCACGGCGGCCGTTGCGGCGCCGAGCACGGCGTCGAGCGTCCAGTGGTTGGCCGTGGCGACCACGACCCACACCATCACGAACGGGTACAGCGCCCACCAGATCTTCGCGGCGCGCCACTTGCACATCTGCGCCAGCGACCACCCGATGAGGATGGCGTTGCAGCAGTGCATGGAGGGCACGGCGGCGTACGGGTTGAAGAGCGCGTTGACCTCGACGTCGTCGTGGTTGACGCCGGTGAAGCCCGCGACCGCGTCCTGGAAGCCCCACTCCGGGAAGAAGCGCGGCGGCGCCGTCGGGTAGACGACGTAGCCGACGATGGCGATGGCCATCGCGACCACGAACATGTTCCGCACGAAGTAGAAGCGGTCGTTGTGGAACACGTAGATGAAGACCAGCGCGGCGAGGATGATCGTCGACTGGGCGTTGATGTAGATCCAGCTGGCGACGTCCATCGCCACCTGCCACCCGCCCGTCCACGCGTGGACGTTGGGCTCGATGAACAGGCCGGTGGCCTGCTCGATCGAGATGAGGTTGCGCGCGTTCTCGAAGGCGACCGTGGCGCCCTGTGGGTCGTCGACCCAGCCGCGCGTGTAGCGGTAGAGCCAGTACGCGGCGGCGAACAGCACGACCTGCCGCACGACGTCCAGTGGACCGTGCGGGAAGACCCTGCTGCTGAGTGCGCGGAGGCGGACCGGCATCCGAACCTCCGATCCTACCCCCTGGTCGGGTCCCCAAGAAGTGGGGGAACCCGTACCTAACTCGCCCTAACGCACCGCGGGTCGCGGCTGCCCACGCGGCCCAGGGCGAAGTCCGCGACGAGCCGCGCGCGGCCCGGCCGGGCCAGCTCGACGACGGTCCAGTCGCCGTCGGGCCGCACGCAGCCGGCGCCCTCGGCCAGCCGCCAGTACGGGGTCCAGCGCACGCGCAGCCGCACCCGGCCGGCGCCCTCGAGCTCGACGAGGTCGGCGTCCAGGCGGGTCACGCGGCCGCCCGTCGCCAGCCCGCGGGCGCCGCGGACCGCGAACACCCGCCAGTGCTCGTCGCGCCAGACCTCGCGCAGGTAGGCGGGGCCGCGGCGCACGAGCGCGGCCTCCTGGGCGGCCGAGTAGTCCACGGGCGCGTCGGCGAGCGCGACGTACGAGACGCCGGCCTCGTCGAGCCAGCGCCGGTAGCGCGCGTCGGTCAGCGGCGCGTCGTCGTAGAAGAGGCCGTTGACCTCGCGGTCGAGCTGGCGCTCCCAGCCGCGCGCGAGCGGGAAGCGCTGCGCCACGTGGACCGACTCCCAGTGGTTGTCGGTGAACGGGACCTCGACGCGGAACGGGCCCGGCCGCGAGGCCAGGAAGCGGTTGAGCCCCTCGTAGTAGGAGGCCTCCACCGAGGGGTCGCTGCTCGCGCGGATCCAGTCGTCCACGGGCGCGGTCCACTGCCAGTACAGGAGCACGGGCGCCAGCAGCAGCACGAGCGTGCGCCGCGCCGGCCACAGCGCGTAGGCGACCACCGGGCCCGCCAGCACCGCCCCGAGGCGCACGGCGTTGCCCCCCATCGGCGTCTCGAGCGCGTAGCTGGCGACGAGGACGAGCGCGTAGAGGGCCGCGCCGATCCGCAGCGCCCGCCGCTCGGGCGGCAGCAGCGCCAGGACGAGCAGCGTCGCGGCCAGCGTCGGGAAGAACGCGTCTGCGGCGAACGGGAAGTCGCCGCCCTCCGGGAACAGCGTGCCGAGGACCGCGACCGGCGCGAGGGCGAGGACGCAGAGCAGGGCGGCGGCCGGCCACCGGTCGCGCCGCGGCCCGGCCAGCGCCCACGCGACGACCACCAGCGCGAGGAAGGCGCCGGCGACCGGCGAGCCGAGCGGGGTCAGCAGCGCGAGCGCCGCGGCGAGCGCGAGGCGGCCCCGGGCGAGCGCAAGCACGGCGGCGCAGCCCAGGGCGAGGCCGAGCGCGAAGGTGAGCCGCCCCGTGACCAGGGAGACCGCCGTGGCGGTGGCGAACCACAGCGCCGCCGGCCGCGCGCCCGGCGCGTCGCCGAGCAGCCGCTCGACGCACCACGCCGCGGCGACGGCGGCCAGCGCGCCGACCACGCGCGGGCCGAGCAGCGCCGCCAGCGGCGGGAAGAGGATCGAGTAGCCGGGAACGTGGTGGCCGCCGTACCAGCCGTTGTCCCACAGCGCGGACCCGGCGTGCTCGAACAGCCAGGTCCGGTACTCCTGCGCGGCCAGGTCCGCGCTGGGCGGGTCCAGCGCGAGGTAGAGGGCCGCGAGCGCGGCCGCGAGCGCCCAGGCGGGGAAGCGGCTCGCGGCCGTCCCTCCTACGAGGAGAAGTCCGCGGTGATGGCGTGGCCCCGGGACCGGCCCATCGCCCCGTAGAGCCGGCCGACGCCGACCCGGCGCAGCGAGCCGTCGAGGAGGACGGCGCGGTGCGAGGCCGAGTTCAGCCACATCCGCACGATCGTCCGGGCCCCGCTGCCCGAGCCCCGCGGCGCCCACGCGAGCACCTCGCCGTAGTGGCGCCGCGCGCCCGCCGAGGAGAGCCGCGCGCTGAGCGACTTGCCGTCGGACGAGCCGTGGGTCAGCTGGTCGCGCCGCAGCATGTCGCGCGAGTGCCGCCGCGCGGCGCGGTGCAGGCGGAAGGTGAAGCGCACGGCGCGCAGGCCGTGCTCGCGCCGGACGCGGTTGATCTGGCGGACGAGCGCGGTCTCCGCCCGCGTCTGGGCCGCGACCGCGACCGGCGGGGGCGGCGGGGCGTGCATCGGCAATGGGTCTCCTTCCTCCGATGGGCGGATTGGGGGGCCCGTGGGGCTCACGAGCGGCCAGCGAGGAACGCCGCCACGTCGTCCACGACGTCGGGGCGGTCGATCCACGGCCAGTGACCGGCATCGGCGAGGTGGCGGACCTCGGACGCCGGGAGGCGTTGACCATATACTTCCGCGAAGTTCGACGCGATGTAGGGATCTCCGTCACCCCAGACGACGAGTGACGGACAGGAAAGCTGTGCGAGGTTCCGTCCCGCGCGTTCCAAGGCATCCGGATCTGCGGAGCGGTAGAGGCGCAGGACCGCCCGCTGCGTGCCCTGGTCGAAGTGGCGCGCGGCGAGCTCGGCGACGGGCGCGGGAAGGCCCGCCAGCCGGCGGATCGTGAACCCCGTCGTCGCGCCCATCGCGACCTCGCCGAGGACCGGCGTGCGCCACACCCGCGCCCACCGGTGCCACCGGTAGCCGGGCAGCAGCGGCACGGCGTTCATGACCACCAGGCGCTCGACGCGCTCGGGGAAGCGCTGGGCCCACAGCAGCCCGACCCCGCCCCAGTCGTGGACGAGCAGGCGGACGCGGTCGATCCCGCGCCAGTCCAGGAAGCGCTCGATCCACGCGTCGTAGAACGCCATGTCGTAGGCCAGGTCGGCGCGCTTGCCGCTGCGGCCGAAGCCCGGCAGGTCGGGCGCGATGCCGCCGGTCCGCGCGAGGAACGGCAGCCAGTCGTCGGCGCACGTCGGGTTGCCGTGCAGGTACAGCACGGGCGCGCCGTCGGAGGGCTCCTCGTGCCCGAAGACCGGCTGGTCGTCGAGGGTGCCGCGCGGCTCGGCCACGGCGCCGGACCCTACGCCGCGCGCCGGACCGGAGCCCGGTCCGCTGTAAGGTCGCCGCGCCATGCGGACCCTCTGCCTCGGCGAGGCGCTGGTGGACCTCGTGTGCGAGCAGCCCGCGGCCTCGCTCGCACAGGCGCCGGCCTTCGTCCCCCATCCCGGCGGCGCG
>JACRMD010000321.1 GCA_016215085.1 Solirubrobacterales bacterium
GGCGACGACGTAGAAGGCCATCATGATCGCGGCGGGCGCGTTGATGGTCATCGACACGCTGACCTCGCCGAGGTCGATCCCGGCGAACAGGTCCTGCATGTCGTCGAGCGTGTCGACCGCCACGCCCTCGCGGCCCACCTCGCCCAGCGAGCGCGGGCTGTCGGAGTCGTGGCCCATCAGCGACGGCATGTCGAACGCCGTCGACAGGCCCGTCTGGCCGTGGTCGAGCAGGTAGCGGAAGCGCTCGTTGGTCTCCTCGGCGGTGCCGAACCCGGCGAACTGCCGCATCGTCCACAACCGGCCGCGGTACATCGACGGGTAGACGCCGCGGGTGAAGGGATAGCCGCCGGGCACGCCGACCTGGTCGGGCGCGGGCAGGTCGGCCTCGGTGTACAGCGGCCGGACCGGCGCGCCGGACAGGGTGATGAACTCGGCGTCGCGCTCGGGCGTCGCTCCGTAGGCCTCGAGCCACTCGTCGTAGGTGGTTGGGACGCCGATAGTAGGAAGCACGATCATCGGAATGTTGCACATCTGGTACCGTCGCCGCAAGTCCCACCCGATCCCCGGAAGCGAGGAACGCGCATGAGCGCCCCCATCGACCGTGTCGGCGTCATCGGCGCCGGCTTCATGGGCTCCGGCATCGCCGAGTCCACCGCCAAGGCGGGCCTCGAGGTCGTCGTCCACGAGCCCGACCGGGCGGCGCTCGACCGCTCGCGCGAGCGGATCGAGCAGTCGCTGGAGAAGGCGGTGCGCGGCGGCAAGCTCCAGGAGGCGGGGCCGGTGCTCGAGCGGCTCGCGTTCGAGACCGAGCTCGACGCGGTCGCCGGGTGCGACCTGGTCGTCGAGGCCGTCTTCGAGGACCCCAAGGTCAAGGGCCCGCTGTTCCGGGACCTCGACGCGCTGCTGCCCGACACGGCGCTGCTGGCGTCCAACACGTCGTCGATCCCGATCGCGCAGCTGGCCTCCTGGACCGCGAACCCGCAGCGCGTGCTCGGCCTGCACTTCTTCTCGCCGGTGCCGGTGATGAAGCTCGTTGAGGTCGTCGTCGGCCTGGACACCAGCGAGGAGGCGGTGACGCGGGCCGAGGCGTTCGCGCGCACGATCGCCAAGCAGCCGATCCGCACCAAGGACCGCTCCGGGTTCATCGTGAACATGCTGCTCGTCCCGTACCTCATGGCCGCGGTGCGGATGTACGAGGAGGGCTTCGCCAGCCGCGAGGACATCGACCAGGGGATGAAGCTCGGCGCCGGGCACCCGATGGGCCCGCTGACCCTCTGCGACTTCATCGGGCTCGACGTCCTCTACGCGGTCTGCGACTCGCTCTACGAGGAGTTCAAGCGGCCCGAGTACGCACCGCCGCCGCTGCTCAAGCGCATGGTCGTCTCCGGGCACCACGGCCGCAAGACCGGCCGCGGGTTCTACGAGTACGCGCCCGCGCCCCAGCGGGCCGCCGCCGGCTAGGCCGGCTCGCGGAAGTCGTCGGCGCCCTCGCGCAGGCGGCGCAGCACGGCGTAGAGCTCCTCGAGCTCCGCGCGGGCCAGCGGGGCGGTGCCGAAGCGCTCGCGGTTGAGCACCTCGGTGGCGGCCTCGGCGGCCCGGCGGCCGGCGGGGGTGATCGTCGCCAGCGTGGTGCGGCGGTCGTGCTCGTGCCGGGTGCGCTCCACGAGGCCGAGCTTCTCCAGGCCGTCGATCGTGTTGGTGACGCTGGTGGGGTGGACCTGCAGCCGCGCGCCCATCTTGCCCAGCGGCAGCGACCCGTTGCGGCTGTAGTACAGGAGCATCAGCGCCTCGTAGCGCGGGAACGTGAGGCTCCACGGCTTCAGCAGCCCGTTCAGCCGCGCGGTGAGGATCTGCTCGGCGCGCATGATCGAGGTGACCGCCGCCATCGAGGGCGACGGCGCGTCGCCCCAGTGCTTGCGCCACTGGCGGCGGGCCTCGGTGATCGGGTCGAAGGGCAGCGGGTCGGCCACGCGGCCCGCAAGCGTGCCACACGGGCCGGACCGGCAGAGGCCGGCGGCGCGGGCCGGGCCGGGGGCCCGCCCGCGCCGCGCTGCGGCTCAGCTGCCGCCTGGGGTGAAGGCGTACAGCGTGTTGCCGGCGGTCGTGAGCGGGGCGAACGTGCGGTAGCCCGTGCCCCAGTAGACGGTGCCGTCGGCGATCGCGGCGCCGCCCAAGCAGGACGCGCCCGTGAGCTTGCTCCACTTCACCGCGCCGCTGGCCGCGTCCATCGCGACCATCGTGCCGTCGATGCTCAGCGAGCAGCCGTAGACCACCCCGTTGGCCACCGACACCGGACCCTGCGCCGAGTAGCCGAAGACCCCGAAGTACGGCTCGAGGCCGCTGCCGAGGTCGTTCGTCTGCCACAGCACCTGCCCGTCGCTGGGGCGCAGCGCCGCCCACCAGCCGCGCTGCGCGCCGGTGGAGTTGGACTCGGCGACGTAGATGCGCCGGCCGTCGGTGGCCGACCCCCACTGCAGGCCGCCCGTCAGGCCGCCGGGCCCGACGTTCGTCTTCCACAGCTTCGCGCCCGTGTCGCGGTTCACGGCGGTGAAGTCGCCGCTCTTCTGCCCGGCGCCCACGAGGTCGACCTTCTTGCCGCCGACCGTCGCGCTGAACAGCAGCGGGGCCTGGCCGAAGTCGTAGTCGGGGCCCTGGCCCTCAGGGCAGTTGCTGGGGTCGTTGGTGTCGCCGGGGACGAAGCCCGGCAGCCCGCAGTCGACGTTCCACGCGTCGGACGCCAGCGCCTTGTAGGACCACTTGACCGCGCCGGTCTTGAGGTCCAGCGCGACGATCGCGTCGAAGTGGTCGTCGAACGGGATGCAGGCGCGCTTGGCCGTGTCGGTGGTGGCCGCGTTGACGCAGTCGAGGACGTCCTCGGGCAGGCTGTAGTTGTTGCCGGTGGCGACGTAGACCGCGTCGCGCTTGGTGTCGATGGCCGGGGTGCTGCCCCAGACGGCGCCGCCGGAGTAGCCCGGATCGGGCGGGGTCATGTAGGTCTTCCACTTGATCGCGCCGGTGGCGACGTCGAGCGCCGCCATGACGCCGCGGAACGAGCAGCAGGCGTACGGCTGACCGGCGAAGATGGCGTTCGCGAAGGCCTCCTCGTTGGAGGCCACGCCGACGTAGGCCGTGTTGCCGTTGACCTGGGCCGACTGGGTGACGATGCCCGTGAAGTGCGTGTCGATGCGGGTCTTCCACAGCAGCGCCCCGGTGCCCTTGTCGAAGCCGAGGACGTAGGAGCCCGCGACGTCGGGGTCGGTCTGCGGCGTCTCGAACTTGCCGGACTGGGTGCCGATGATCAGGGTCTGGCCGGCGAGCGCCGGGGTCGCCCGGGCGTAGTCGCCGGGGAAGCCGGTGATCGGGGCGATGGCGGTCGACCAGCGCACCGCGCCGGTGCTGCGGTTCAGCGCCCAGAGCTTGCCCTTGGAGTCCGGGAAGTAGACCGTGTTGCCGTCGACGGCGGGCGTCGCGGACACGTCGCCGCCCGTGGTCGTGTCGGCGCCCGTGGCGAACTGCCACTTCGGCGCGAGCGTGGCGGCGTTGACGGGGCCGATCGTCCGCTCGGCGGGCTGGAAGCGCGAGTTGTCGAGGTTCTGGCCGCCGGTCGGCCACGTCACCGCGGCAGCGCCGGCGGGAAGGGCGAGGGCGGCGACGGCGGCGGCCGCGCCGAGGGCTCTGGTGCGCGTGCGGGACATGGTGGGACCTCCTGGATCGCTTCGGCACCCCCGCCCGCGACGCTAGGCCCGCGACCTCACCGGAACATCGGCCACCTGGCCGACCCGCGGTCTTGCTTCCGGCGGTGGCGCCCTGCGAGGATCGACCGCGTCCAGGGAGGTCCCAGTGACGTGGTCGGTGGCGGCAGCGCGGGTCCGTCCCGCGCGCTCGACGGAGGACCTGATCGGCCGCGAGGACGCGGTCCGGGCGTCGCTGGGCCTGCTGGCCTCCGCGCGGACGCTGGTGCTCACCGGCGCCGGCGGGATCGGCAAGACGCGCCTGGCCCGGGAGGTCGCCGCGCGGGCCGCGGACGCCGCCGGGCTGCGCGTCGCGTTCGCCGCGCTCGACGGCGTGCGGCGCGGCGACGCGGTCGCCGCGGCGGTGCTCGAGGCGGTGGGCGGGCCGCCGCCGGGAGCGCGCGACGCCCTCGAGGTGGCGGCCGAGCGGTTCGCCGCGCA